>JAUVDD010000032.1 GCA_030595525.1 Puniceicoccales bacterium | reverse complement strand
GGAATCCCTCGAGAAGGACCTGCTCTTCGAAGCGCTCAAGCGCGCCGAAGGGAATCGCACAGAAGCCGGACGCCTGCTTGGTTTGAGCAGGCACCAGATCCGTAACCGCCTCACGGATTTGTTGATGCCCTATTTAAGGTGGAAGAATGTGAAGTACCTTGGTCCCGATCGTTACCTCGGGCGACCCGCACACCGATTCGTTCTGACCAATGAAGATACCATTGATACCGCTTCGAAAGTTATTGTTACTCTCGATGAGGATTTTGCGGTCCTGTTGAAGTCTGATGTATTGGATAAAGACGACAATGTATTGAAGCGCATTCGGGTGGGAGGTTTTAAACAATTCAATGACGAGTGGATGTTCAGTGAACTTTATTGGGAGCAAAGGCAGTCCAGGGAAAGCGTACGATTAAAGGTCTCCGACTTTATTTTGAATCCTTGATTCAGAAAGTGATCGAGTTAGGAATTCTCCTCAAATACGTCTCTTTCATTTGTAGTGATTATTTATATCACACGATTTTCAACATTGGATCACCAATGTTGTTGTTGTCCAAATATATCCGCATGAAAACATCAATACTTTTTTGTTGTGTTTTGATAGGGACGATGTAAGCATTTTGTCCCGAGTATTCTGAATCCAACACAAGGGACCGCAGATGAAAATAAAAACAACACCACTGAGCTTTGAAATTGATGCTGATCTGGCAGCAAGCTTGGAAAAGCTTCGCATTACAGTCGGAGACGTTTCTTTTTCAAAACTCATCGATTACGCAATCGATAAATTCGATTACACAAAGGTCTCCAGTAAAGCGGGCGGCAAACGTCGTCAATTATCCGTACGTCTTGCGGATGATAAACGTGGAGCACTGGATAGGATTTCAAAATCCGAAAAGGTAAGCATGGCTTATTTGATTCGGATGGCTTTGGAATCCCTAATGGAGGCTGCTAGTAAGAAAACCGTACAAAAGGAACTCAAGATGGCGTTAGCTTCAAAAAAAGCAAAATCCGCTAAAAAACCTGCCAAGAAAACGGCAGCTAAAAAACCAGTGAAGAAGGTCGCCAAAAAGGTTGCCAAGAAGCCGGTTAAGAAAGCTGCTAAGAAAAAGGTAGTTCGCCGTAAGAAATAACAATTCTATTGTTATAAGCACTCTACTCAATCCCCCTCTTAGAGGGGGATTTTTTATTCCCAACAGAAAAATGGACTTACTATGATGACATGATACAGTCTGATTAAATATGGACGTGTGAGCCTTCAGTGAAGTGAGATCCAAATGACAGTTGAAGCACAAGAGTTAAAGAATATCCAATCATCCTTGAGCGAATTAAAGAAGAGGATGGAAATATCTATCAAGGGTAAGCCTGAAGTGATAGACAATGTCTTGATTTGTCTGTTGGGAAGTGGCCATCTGTTATTGGAAGATTTACCTGGAATGGGTAAGACAACTCTGGCCTATGCGTTGGCACGGGCACTCGACGGTTCTTTTCAAAGGATACAATTCACGAGTGATTTACTGCCTGCAGATGTATTGGGAGTATCTGTTTATAATGAAAAGGAACGGGATTTTGAATTCAAACGAGGCCCAGTTTTCGCAAATTTCATTTTAGCGGATGAGATAAACAGAACCACTCCGAAAACACAAAGTGCCTTGTTGGAGGTGATGGATCGGGGGCGTGTTTCAATCGATGGAATTACACATGAGGTGGGTGATCCATTCATGGTATTTGCGACACAGAATCCTGTTGATTTTGAAGGAACCTTTCCATTGCCCGATAGCCAGATGGACCGGTTTTTCATGCGACTGGAGATGGGATATCCGGAAGAAAAGGATGAACTGGAAATAATCCGATTGGGAAGTCGTCATTATGATGAAATTAATCAGAGCCCAGTTGTCTCACTCTCTGATGTGGTAAAATGGCAAAAGACGGTCGATGAAATTTTTGTAGAGGAAAGCATTCTAGAGTATATTCTGAAGCTGGTAGTTACTTCCAGAAGCGAGAGCACCTTCCAATGTGGGATAAGTCCGCGTGGGGCCCTTTCTTTAAAACTGGCGGCACAGGCACATGCCTTGTACCATGGTCGTGAATACCTGGTTCCGAAAGATGTGGAAAAAATGTTGATCCCTGTTTGCGGGCATCGATTGAAGACCACTTCACACGGAAGTGATCCCCTTGAGGAAAGACGCCGGATAGAGAGTGTTTTATCACACATTCTCGATTCCATACCGGTTCCCCGGTAGTGGGATAGATCTGGAATCACGATTAAGTTAAGTTGAGTTATCAATTGTTGACGCAATCCACACCTGCACATGCAATAGTCAGGCATGGTGGAGCGGAAAAATATTAAGATATTGATAATAGATGATGACGATGAGATCCGTTATTCATTAAATCGCGTCCTGACCTCACGTGGATTCATAACGGAAGAGGCATCAAGTGGAGAAGCCGGAATCGAATGTGCAAAGCAATCAGCTTATGAGGTGATCTTCCTGGATAACCGAATGGGAGGTATGAACGGCCTTGAAGCTCTACAACATCTGAGATCTGACCTCCCTGAAGCGATGATCATCCTGATGACTGCTTTTGGAACAACGCAGACCGCCATTGAGGCAATGAAGTATGGGGCCTTTGATTACATAATAAAACCATTTGATCTGAAAAAGGTTCTTGAAATAACCGAGAAGGCTATTCAAGCACATCAGGACTTGGTTAAATCGAAAACTGAGTATGCTCCTCTGTTAAATAGCGAAGACTACAAGGAAGGAATCGTTGGGTCTTCTGAAGCAATGCAAGCGGTCTTCAAGTCAATCGGGCAAGTTGCCACGAGCAGTGTTACGGTGATGGTGACGGGTGAAAGCGGCACCGGGAAGGAACTGGTTTCCAAGTGCATCCATCAACACAGCTTGCGATCTGGAAAACCCTTTCTGGCGGTCAATTGTGCCGCCATTCCAGAGAACCTGATCGAGTCGGAATTGTTTGGCCACGAAAAGGGTGCATTTACAGGAGCTACGCAACAACGGTTGGGCAAGTTTGAGTTGTGTGATGGAGGAACGCTCTTTCTCGATGAAATAGGAGACATGGCCCTTCCTACGCAAACCAAGATTCTCAGGGCGTTGCAGGAAGGTGAAATCCAACGAGTGGGAGGCGAAGCAACAGTAAAGGTGGATGTGCGTATGATTGCCGCCACAAACCGGGATCTTGAGAAGATGGTTCGTGAAAAAAGTTTTCGTGAAGATCTCTACTACCGGTTAAACGTGATGCGGATTCGCATACCCAGTTTGAAAGACAGATTATCGGATGTACCCGAGTTGGTGGATTTTATGCTCCAACGCCTGTCGAAGGAGCGGGCATCGACGGTGAGTCAGATCTCCAAGGAAGCCATGCAGGTTTTGTCGAACTACAACTGGCCGGGCAATGTTCGTGAATTGGAGAACACAATTCAAAGGTCAATGGTTCTTGCACAGGGTGACACAATTTTGAAGAAGGACCTTCCTCAGGAAGTTCTCGATGCGGTGGAGGCAACTGGTGAGGGTCAATTTGAAGAGGAAATTGAGGTAGGTTCCGATGCATTAAGCCTCGAATCCGGCATCCCTGAAATGGTCCGGGAAAACCTTGATGAAGGTACAATTGGTCCTGTTCCAAAGATGCCCTTCGAAGGATTGATGGATTTGGTCTATGAACGCGTCAGGGAGAAATTCGATCGCAACCTCGTGCAGGAATTGGAAAAGGAGCTAACCATACGTGCATTGAAGGAAACTGGAGGTAATCAAGTGAAGACGAGCACCTTACTGGGAATTACAAGGACGACACTCCGGAAAAGAATTGAAACCTACGGATTGGGTGATTCCTGAACTGTCCTTCAAACAACGGATTTGGGTCGTTTGGCAGCTTCCTCGTTAAACACCTTGTGAGCTAAACGAATCAGTTTCATTCCGGATAGCCTGAATTTGAGAGCTTCCTTCATGATGAAATTGACCACGTATTTATGCTGGTAGAAATCCACTTCTTCCTGGACTTCCTTTAAATCGATTGATCTGCCAGTCTTTTCTATAAGTCGGCGCTCGTTAAACAGGAAATCCGGATTGACGAATTGGACGATGGAACGAATCAATTTCACCCTTAGAAAAAGGGTGCGGTTTAGGACAAACTTTTCAAAGTCCTGCTCATTCAGGTTGTACTGATCCAGAATAGCTTGTTTTAAAGTTAGAGGTTCCATCTTCACCGGTGATAAATAGATGAACATCGCATCTTTTAATGTAAATGCCTGAGTTGAAAAAAATCCTTATTATCGGAGGAGGATTCTCCGGAGTGGCAGCAGCAATCCGAGTACGGCGAGCCAACCCAGCCAGCAGGATTATGTTACTCGAAAAGAGTGATCGGCTCCTTCCATGGATTGACAGGAAAGGTCTGCGAGAATACCCGTTGGCGAATTTGAGCGAAGCAGTGAATCCAAATGCAGATCGATTGGAAAACTGGCTATGTCATGAGCAAAGTCTCCAGAAGTGGCCAAGCGATTCCGTGAGGAACTGGTTTAGGGAACTTGGTATACAGTTAGCTGAATTGGCTGGAGGAAGTCTCGTATGCGGCAATCTGCAGGTGTTGAGAGACATATTTAAGGACGCATTGGCAAGGAGTGATGTGGATATTGGATTCGGATACTCTCTGGAGGCGGTATCTGTTCAACCAGATGGCACATTCCGGATCTGGAGCAAAGAAGGAGATGTGCAGCAGGGTAGTCGTCTCATTTTAGCAACCGGTGGAGAACGAAACCATGGATTGAAGATTGCCGGTGATCTTGGTGCGGAAATTGAACCCCCGTTTCCCGCTTTTGTCCGGTTGAAATTGGCTAGCCCGAAACTGGGTGACGGAATGGGTCCTTTAGAACGGCATGTTCGGGTTCGCTGCTTGAAATCAGGATCACGAGCGGATGGTTTGATGAAAATCTCCTCAAGGGGATTGGAGGGAATGGCAATTTCTACACTGAGTGCGATGCAGAGTGCCTTGTGGAACAGATTAAAGTATGCGCTGCAGATCGAAGTGGATTGGTTACCGTCACAAACAAGTGCCAGTATTTTAAAGGAATTGATCTCCAAGGCAGAAAGAGGGGGTAAACGAAGTATCGCGGATACACCGATGTTTTCGTTCCCTGAAAAATCCTGGAATTATCTCCTGCGATCTTCCCGAATCGAGGAAGAGACAACATGGTCTCGAATTAAGACGAAAAAGCTTCAAGCCTTAGCCAATCGGATCAAGGCAGACCGCATCGCTGTCTCGGGAATGGGTTTACCCGAGATTGAACGTGCATGGACGGGTGGGGTGGTTCTAAAAAGCCTGAATCAGCAGAATTTCGAATCCCTAACCACGCCCGGTTTGCACTTTGCAGGAGAGATTCTGGACATACACGGTTTCCCTGGAGGGGGGCATCAGAACCTCATGTGGGCGACAGCCCATGTTGCAGCTTGCGCAACGAACGATTGACCCGACTTATTCGGGCAAACCAGTCGGTTCCATTGGGATCTCGTTGTTGGTCTTGAGGATGATTACCGGCTCTTTGGTTTTCACCCAAAGCTGATGTTCCTTGAGAATCCGCGCAGGAACGACTTCACACGCTTCACCGATGCTTTTAACCGGCATGCGCCGACCCTTCGGAGTCTGATTGAAATCATAGGCGGCCTTGTGGATTTGTCCCTCAAGGATGGCTGGAGAATCTTCCTCCGGCATCTGCAAGACCCATCCGGTAAAATCAGTTGAAGGGATATTGCCTTCCGGATCGCTAATCAGGATTGCGAATTGTTTCGGAACCCTCGGGGCTGGAGGATTTTCCTCCTGAATAACTTTCATCTCCTGCTCGATGTCTTCCATAATGGAATTCACCTTGCGGAGATCGATTTCGTTCTTCTGCAGGATAAATTTAACGAGATCCAAATCTACTTTTGCCATGAGGGGCAAGGGATAGGTGGATCTTCATTTGTTGCAAATCTATTTGGCAGAATATTATCAAACAGCGGAATCTGTTTGATAGATTCTCTGGGTCCGTGGGGAGAGCGTGCAAAATGCTTCCCATTCAATTTGACCTGACCATTCTGCAAACTGTGAAGCAGTTATACATTGGTTCTGCGATTTTCCGATAAAGGTTGCTGTTTCTCCTACGACCGGGGGAATTTCCAGTCCCGACAGGTCAACAACTGTCTGATCCATGGTAACCCTTCCTATTATCGGACATAAGGTATCATGGATTATTACTTTTCCTCGATTACTTAATCTGGTTGGTAAGCCGTCTGCGTAACCAGCCGTCAGCACCGCAATCAGGGATTTTTTTGCTAACCGGTAAGTCTGTCCGTAGGAAATTGCTGTGCCTGCGGGGAGGTTCTTGACCAAACCAATCCTTGAGTGGAAGGAAAGCACTGGCTCAGTGTATGTGTTGGCAAGAAATGATCCTGGTCTAGGTCTGACGCCAAACTGGAGAAGGCCAACTCTGGCACCATTGAAGGGGCCGGATTCCGGGAACGATTCAATTCCAGCACTATTGTCGGCATGGACCATAATGCCCTGTCTGGTGATTTCCGGCAGCAAATCCAAACAAGTTAGAAACCGATTTCGCTGAACAGTTGTGAATTCCGGATCGGAATCCGCAGAAGAAAAGTGGGTACAAAGCCCGTCCATGCGGACTTCAGGGCAGGACTCAAGCTGGTTTAACAATTCCTGGAATTCTGGATACCAGACTCCGAGTCGGCCCATGCCGGTATCGATCTTAACATGAACTCCAACCCTTGAATTCAGTTGTTTGGCGGTAGCGGCGAATCCATGTAATTCGTCTACCGAAGAGATGACCGGACAAACCTTCAGGTGAATAGCATCCTTGTACTCAGATGGCAGAAGTGCGCTTAAAACCAGAACGGGCCATCCTTTTCCTACTTCTTTCAACCGGGCAGCTTCTTCGAGGTTTGCCACAGCAAAAGCATTCGCTTCAGATCGCATCAGACGGGTTACCACCGGTGCCAAACCATGACCATAGGCATTGGCTTTTACCACGGCGATATATTGGAGATAATCCGGAAACGCCATTCGGATAGCTCTCAGGTTCCGTTCGAGAGCGCTGAGGTTGATGACCGCCCATGAGCGGAGTTTGTCGGGCGATTGGCTCATTTCGAAGAATGTCGTTTTGGATTCCACTGGACGAATTGAGGATCCTCGGCGGAGTAGGGGCTTGGAGTAGGGGTCCGTTTGAGTAACCACTGGTTGGAATAGAGAATGGATGGAATCTTATCGATGGGATAATCGAGCCAATCCACATCGACTGACTTTCCCGGATGCCGTCTGCCCAGGGACACGCCCCTCAGGTTTGCGGCTACTGCTTCCTGAGGCGTGATAGCGTCGTTTTTGAAGGATTCCGAAGTAGGGTCCCATTTTGAATAATGAAGCCGATCTCGGCGCCAGGGAGCCACTGCCTCTGCGGGATCTTCGTTCGGATTGTTCTTTAAAGCAGATATGGCCAACTCAAGGTTTTGGTATTGGAAACAAGACCAGTGATTCAAGCTGGGAACTCCAAGTAAGGTCCTGATGAAAATAGCAGCCAGACGAAGCCCCAGCGTGGAACCGGGCCCGGATCCATAAAGTACTCCTGACAAATCAGGCAGGGCTAATCCGGATCTAGAAAGCAATTCCTGTATGGTCGGTTCCAGCCATTCCAGAAAATCCCCCTCGGATCGCACACAATCCCGCCAGGAATCCCCTTCAATCAGACCGATTACCGAGACCGGTCCCGCCGCGTCGATCAACAACCATGTACCGTTATGTAGAGTATCAGCCATATTGACGTCGCAAGTTGGTTGGGAGAATACCCAATTCATCACGGTATTTCGCCACGGTTCTCCTGGCAATTGTGATTCCCTCTGCTTTCAGAATCTCAACAATTTTTTGATCACTTAGAGGTTTTCGTGGCAGCTCACTCTCAACAATTTTGGCAATCCTGTCCTTGATGGACTTATTGGAAACCTCTCTACCATCTTCCCCATGATATCCTGGGGTGAAGAAAAACTTCATCTCGAACAATCCATGAGGAGTCTGGATGTATTTGCTGGCAATCGCTCTGGATACAGTTGTTTCGTGAACCCCCACGCTGTCCGCGATCTGGCTCATGGTCAGTGGACGGAGATAGGATTTTCCTTTCTCGAAAAATTCTTCCTGAAACTCCAGTATTTTGCGGGTGATTCGCTCGATCGTTTGTTGGCGCTGCTCAATCGCACTAATCAGGAAGCGACCGTTCCGAAACATATTCTTCAGGTATTCCCGGTCCTTTCCCTTCAATTTTCCCTGTGCCAGCATTTCCTTGTATGAGGAACTGATCCTTAGGCGTGGAATGTAATCGCTATTCAGTGAAATCTGCCAATTCCCCTGGTCATCCTTCTCAACAGTCACATCGGCGGTCACAACCTGATTGACATCTTCAGCATATCGTCTGGCCGGCGCTGGATCGAGTTGTGATATTGTTTCAATGGCCTCCTCTACTTCGGGCGGCTTGACTCTTAACGCCCGGGCAATTTCTGGTATGCGTCTTCTCAACAACAGATCCCATTGTTTTTGAATGATGTCAGCAGCCAGCGATTTGGATTGCCCCTTTCGTTTCAGTTGCAGCAAGAGGCAGTCCTTGATATCCGTGGCCCCGATTCCGGGCGGATCCAAGCCCTTCAATAAATCAATGGCCTCTTGAATGACTGACAGGGGTATCTGCGCCATCAATGCCAGATCCGATGCGGTAGATGTCAGGAAACCGTTGTCATCAAGGCTGCCTAAGATAAATTCAAGGGCCGTAATGATGTCTGAGCGAGGTTCAACCAGACGGGCTTGTTCCAACAGTATTTCCTGAAATGATTGCCCGATGGTCAGTGAATCAAAAAAATGCTGCCGTTTCTGTGCCGCCTCCGAACTGTAAGGCATTTCGCCTGCATCCTCATTCCAGTATTCTCTCCATTCGTCTCCCATTCGATCCAAGACGGCGTATTCATCGCTAAAATCCAGCCTCTCGGAGGATTCTGCGGGAACTGGTTCTGGTTGTTTTACTTCGGAAGGATCCAGCTCCCGGACTTCAGCTCCGGGGTTTTCATTATTTAGCTCCGAATCCTTTTGGCCATCGATAGATACATCGTCGTATGGCAATTCCTCCAGCGTAGGATTGGACTCTAATTCTTCCAGAATAGTCGAACGAAGTTCCATTGCAGGTACCTGCAAAATCTTCAGTGATTGCCTGAGCTGGGGAGCCAGGACCATCGACTGAGTCTGTTTTTGGACTTGTTGGAACCCTTGGATGGGCATTTTTTACCTAGTCGTTTGTTTCTGGTTCAGGATTAAGGGCAAAACTAACCGGCAACTGGGAGAGGTCATCCTCATATGCCTGGCCATCTTTATAAAGACGCCGCATATAAGATGCCAATTTCTCGTTGGTTGGACCATATCCCTTGGAGTAGAGGACTTTTTCGATTTCCAGCATCAACTCATTGGCTGTCTGGTAGCGTAGCTTCCGGTCACGATGCAGAGTTTCGGTGAGGATTTTTTGCAACGAATTCTCCAGCCCGGGTCTAAGGTTGCTGAAATTTGGCAGAGGCATTTCGCAGATATTGTTCATGGATTCTTCCGGGGTATTACCAAGGAATGGATTAAATCCAAGAATCATCTCTGCCATGACTACTCCACAGGAGAAAATATCTGCTCGTGGATCGGTCACTTCAAGTCGGGCTTGCTCAGGAGAGAGGTAATCACTTCGACCGGCGATAATTTCTCCTTCTTTGCTGTACATTAGGTTAAAAGCCTTCGCTATTCCAAAATCGGTGAGCTTCACATCTCCTCCGTAGGAAAGCATGATATTCTTCGGGCTGACGTCCCGGTGAACGATTCCCAGTCGTTTATTATCCCAATCCCTGTGGATATGGGCATAGGCAAGCGCCCGGGAGAGACGGGAAACAACAAATGCTGCCAGCTCACATGGTATATCCCATCCAAGAGCTCGATGCTGCAGCATGAATTGTTCAAGGTTTACCCCATGAACATACTCCATGACCATGTAGTACTGCTTATTGGCATACCCAAGATGATAGGTTTGAACAATATTGCTGTGAATAAGGTCAGCGACGAGACGCGCTTCCCCAATGAAATTCTTTCTGAATTGTGGCAGGTTAGAATATTCCTGTCGGATAATCTTGATGGCTACCCGTTTCTTGAAGCCATCACTTCCCTCTTGCAAAGCCTCATATACACAGCCCATACCTCCTTGTGCAATTGGACGAAGAAGCTCGTATAAAATGGAGTCTGAAAATATTTTTACTGGGCGCACCTAACCGTTTTCTTCCAGATTTGCATACAGAGGCAAGAGAAGTTTCTCAAATTAGCACGATTTTTGCTTATAGACACCAAAGTGGTGCCTTACATTGACAAATCATCTTATCCGGATTCCGATAACGGATTATGATAAGCCTAACAAAACGAGCCATTACCGCGATTCAATCTTTGGCTGAGGAACGAGCTGAACCCGATCAATCGATGCGGTTGTCCGTTAAGTCCGGTGGATGTTCCGGGATGGAATATGCGATGGAATTTGCGCAACCTGCCGATTCGGATGATGTCTGTGAACAGGATGGTTTGTCATACCTGGTGGATAAGAAGAGCCACAAATTACTGGATGGCTGTGAAATCGATTTTGATGATGGTTTGAGCGGTAAAGGTTTCGAGATTCGCAATCCGAATGCACAATCCACCTGTGGATGCGGACGCTCCTTTGCCTGATCGGTAAATTCCTTGGATTGCCGGCTATGAGGGGCTGTCAATTTGCTTGTTGTCCCTTTTCCAGCGGATCTGTTACGGTCCAGCGAGAAACCAATGAAGGAGAAGCTTTTATTCATTGTTGGCCCAACTGCATCGGGCAAAACGGAGTTGGCATTGAAGGAGGCTCGGGAGAGAGACGCGGCTATCCTGAGTTGCGACAGCCTTTGTTTTTACCGTGGCATGGATATTGGTACGGCTAAACCTGATTCCTCAGAGCAGACAGTTGCCCCTCATTATGGGATCGACCTCCTTGATCCAAACCAGCCGTATTCCGTTTCCCTATATATTGAATACAGGGATGCCGTC
>JAUVDD010000394.1 GCA_030595525.1 Puniceicoccales bacterium | reverse complement strand
GTATCGAAACCGAATATCATCGTCATTATGACAGATGACCAGGGATGGGGCGACCTTAGTATCCACGGCAACAACCTTGTCGAGACTCCCAATATCGATCGCCTCGCGAATGAAGGGGTACAGTTTAATCACTTTTACCTGGAACCGGTCTGTTCGCCAACCCGGGCTGATTTCCTGACAGGTCGGTATTTCCCCCGTAGTGGAGTCTTCAATACTGGCGGTGGTGGTGAACGTGTTGATATCGACGAACGAACCATCGCAAATGTATTCGATGAGGCTGGATACAATACTGCTATCTTCGGGAAATGGCATAGCGGATCGCAGTATCCCTACCATCCTCTCGGACGCGGGTTTGACGAATTCTATGGTTTCACCTCCGGTCACTGGGGACTCTATTTTAATCCGATGATTGAGCATAATGGCTCGATGACCCGTGCTAACGGGTATTTGCCAGATGACTACACAATGCGAGCCATGGACTACATGGAGAAGAGTGTTGATGACGGAGATCCGTTCTTCATTTATATGGCATTTAATATTCCTCATTCGCCCATGCAGGTACCGGATCGGTTCTGGAAGAAATATGAGAATCTGGAACTGACCCAGCGTGGAACAAAATTCAAGAACGAGGATCCCATGCATACCAAGGCAGCACTGGCAATGTGCGAGAACGTTGACTGGAATGTTGGACGGTTAATGCGGAAACTTAAGGGCCTGAAAGTCGATAAGAACACTATTGTCCTCTACATGACCGATAACGGTCCGAACGGGCACCGCTGGAACGACGGAATGAAGGGCACAAAGGGGTCAACTGATGAAGGAGGTGTGCGGACACCTCTATTCCTGAGATGGCCGGGGACGGTTCCTTCGGGAAAAAAGATCAAGGAGATTGGCGGAATGATCGATTTGCTGCCGACCCTCGCTGATTTGGCTCAAGTGCCTGTAAACCCAACCAAGCCGTTGGATGGAATTTCGTTGAAACCGGTGATTTTGGGAACAGCGGATCAATGGCCGGACCGACTTGTGTTTTCTTCATGGAAAAATCGGATCAGTGTACGCAATCAGCGGTTTCGTCTGGATAATGTGGGCCAGCTATTCGACATCGAAAATGACCAGAATCAACTCACAGATGTGTCAGATAAGTTTCCTGATGTGAAAAGGGACCTGCAGTCAGCAGCCGATGAGTGGAAGAAGGATGTCCTGGACAATGCCTTTGATCAAAATCGTCCGTTTCTGGTCGGACACAAGGATTTTAATGTCACATTTCTTCCTGCACGTGATGCAAATGCCACGGGAACAATCGAGCGTTCCAATCGCTGGCCAAACGATTCCTTCTTCATGAAATGGACCTCGGAGGACGATGTTATCAGCTGGGATGTTGATGTGCTTGAATCAGGCCTCTATTCAGCAGAAATTTGGTATACTTGTCCAAAGGAGGGTGTGGGAACAACAATCGAACTCGAGTTTAATGGAGCGACTGCTAAGGCAAAGGTTAAGGATGCTCATAATCCCGGATATCTGGGACTCCAGCAAACGCGTTCCGAGCTTGGAGAGTCGCCGATGAAAATCTTCCGCAGAATGGGACTCGGTGCGATTGTACTGGATGCAGGAAAGGGAAAAATGCTTCTAAAAGCGCCTGATATTCCTGGCGGCCAGGCCATTGATTTTCGTCTTCTTTCCCTGAGGAGGGTTCGCTAATTTTTAAAGAGTAAATTTTTTAATAGACCAAATCGAAAAATCAGGGTATTATGTCTACTAATGGATTTTAAAAGTGCATTGAAAGTAAAAGGAATCCTTCTGCTGTTGGGTTCAGGAATTCTCTTAACTGCTTGTACAACAGACGACGTTGCAACGAGCAAACAACCGGGACCGGCACCAGCATCAAAACCGGTAATCGAGGAAAAGATTTCTGCCACGATTGTAAAGGGGATGCCCAAGGATGAGGTGCTGAGCCTGCTTGGTGAACCGTATTCCATCGATTCCATGAAAGCCTCAGATGGCGGAAGGGTGGAATTCTGGCACTATAAAAGGATCGTTGGTCAGACTGAAAAGTTTCAAGTGACCGGAGCAGAAATGGTCGAGGTCTGGAGTCCCAGTATAGGGACGTTCATTATGGTGCCTGAAGAAATTGAAGAATTGGTGACAACAACCATCTCTCAATTAGTGGAAATTATCCTGCACGACGACAAGGTGCTTACATTTACAGCCGATTTGCAGCAAGATATCGATATTAGAGATTAATCGGCCGGCCTAATAAACGCGGCAAGGTTTGGGCTCAGTTCTCTACCAAAGTGGGCTTGCCTTTCAGGTATCCAAGAGACTTCAAGAACTTGTCGGCGGCAGTTACGGTTTTATTGTAATACTCCAGATTCTTGTGGTTAAAGAATCCGTGAGGTTGCTCCTCATAAAGGTGCAGGTCGCACCGGACTCCGGCCTTCTCCATCCGTTTCTTGTACTCTTCTGCAGTAGCAACGGGGATTAGATCGTCTTTAGTGCCCAGAAAGACGATTGTTGGCGGGGTATCCTTATCGATATTGTGCATTGGGGAGAAGGCTTCCCAATAATCTTCCACCCGGTCATGTCCGTATCCATTCGGACCATTATCGAAGACAGGATTAAATAGGACCAGCGCGTTTGGACGACAGCTGATTGAGAGATCTTCTCCTTCTTCCTCAAATCCATTAGTGGTAGCCACCG
>JAUVDD010000187.1 GCA_030595525.1 Puniceicoccales bacterium | reverse complement strand
TTTTTTGCCACGATGCTTGTTACGCGGATCGAAAACCAGCAAAGGTACACGGGATGCTTCTTCGTATGGAAGCACTTTTGATCCGTATCCATGGGAACCGTTCAGGAATCCATTATCCGAGGTGAAGATGACAACGGTATTTTCGGAAACCCCGTGTTCCTTGAGGGCATCCAGGATCATTCCGACAGCTACATCCACTCCGTAGATTTGCTGATAATACGTTGCCATGACTTGATCATACTTGTCCGCATAATTCCAACCATAGAAGCGTTCGTATTGTCGGCCCTGCTGGCTTTGCAGTGAAAAATGCTCACCTGCTTCCCGACCGTAATTGGCGGGTTTGGTAAAGGTTTTGTCTTTGTAAACATGGTCAAATTTCGGATCGGGATCGGTGGGATGGTGGGGAGCCTTGAAACTGATGGATAAACAGAATGGTACTTTGTCCTTGGCGGCTTGCTTGATAAAGTCCCGGCCAAATGCGCCGTAGGAGAGGCTGGAGTGTGGGTATTCCTCGGCATACTTGGTCATGGATTTGTTTTTGGCTGTTTCATAGGACGTCTGGCCTGGACCTGCTCCCCATGCATCAAAGTCACCTTCTGGGAGTGATCCTTTCCCCCCTGGTTCTTCGCTGACCTCGAATCCAATCTTGCCGGCAATGGCTGTACGGTAACCGGCTTTCCTCAAGAGCATCGGATAGGATTTCTGCCAGATGGACCCATCCAGGTTCCCATGTTCAAAATTACATCCTGTCTTATATTCGTATTTTCCAGTAACGATGCTGGCCCGACTGGCCATGCAGATGGCAGTTGTGTCGTAGTGATTCAGAAAACGAATCCCCTGGTCTGCCAATGAATCGATATTGGGAGTCTGCACCTCATCGTTCCCATAGCAACCGACCGAGATGGTGGCTTGGTCGTCCGTGAGAAGAAACACGATATTGGGCTTGTCTGCTCCGAATAGTTGAGAGAGTCCGATAACGAGGAAGGATAATACAAGGGATGTTCTCATGTCTGAATTTAGTAAACGGACTGAGGAATATTATCAATGTTCAATGCACTGAATTTTTCTCCATTACAATTTTGTCAGAATCGGAATGAATAATTGATTATAAGGATCAATGAAGATAAATTCAGAGAAATAATCAACAGAGGCATTATGAGTGAGATAAAACGGAATTTGGGTACACGTAGTTTAAATCATTTTGGGACAGGAGCAATTTTAGTGCTGTTTGGATTCGCATCAGCGGCATCAGCCAATGACCTGACCTATCCAATTGTTGATACAAAGCAGGTACATGCCTACGACGACCGGGTAGCAATTGAATTTCCGCAAGCTGGAGAGCAGTACTATGGGCAGGATGCGCAATACGCAACAAATCAGCCCAGTTACAAGGACAATGGGGACGGAACGGTTTCCGATCTGGTAACAGGTTTGATGTGGGTACAGGATCCGGGTGAGAAAGTGATCTACAAGGAAGCGGTCAAAGGCGCATCAGCATGCAAAGTGGGTGGTTATTCCGATTGGCGGCTGCCATCAATCAAGGAACTGTTTTCCCTGATCCAGTTCAACGGAACGGATCCCGACGTGAATAGCAGCGATGCTTCAAGCCTGACACCGTTCATCGAGGCATCCGTTTTTAAATTCGAATATGGTAAGGAAGAGAATGGGGATCGGATCATCGACTCGCAGTTCGCCACAACAGCCGTGAATGTATCGCCAGTGATGAATGGCATGGAAGGCATGTTTGGTGTCAATTTCGCTGATGGTCGGATCAAGTGTTATCCGATGGAAAGCCCGCGCGGCAGTAAAAAGTTCTTTGTCCACTACGTTCGGGGAAATCCTGAGTATGGAATAAATAAGTTTCGCGACAATGGCGATGGAACCGTCACCGACTTGGCAACTGGGCTGATGTGGATGAAAGCGGACAGCGTAAAGGGCCTGGATTGGCCGTCCGCGTTGGAGTATGCCGAAAATATGGAACTTGCCGGGCATTCAGATTGGAGACTGCCTGACGCCAAAGAGTTACAAAGCATCGTCGATTATTCCCGTTCTCCGGATGCCACCGATTCCGCGGCCATTGATCCTGTTTTCCATGCAACATCCTTTAAGAACGTGGGTGGTGTGAAGGACTTTGGATGGTACTGGAGCAGCACATCTCATTTGCGGGGTGGTGGAGGAGACACAGCGGTTTATGTGACCTTTGGTCGTTCCCTCGGATGGATGCCGGATAGACGATCGCGAGACGGAGACAAACTCTTGCAGGATGTACACGGAGCAGGTTCGCAAAGAAGTGATCCGAAAGTCGGGGATGCATCACGATATCCCTATGGCCGCGGACCACAAGGTGATGTGATTCGTATCGAAAATCTTGTGCGTTGTGTTCGAGGCGGTGATGTCGAAGTAATCGAAAAGGGGCCGAAAATAGACAAGAGTGTACAGTCAGCACGGCGCCGACCCATGGGTGAAAGGATGGAAGGAAACCAGAATACACCCACCGGTGGACAAAACAGACAGGTTAGCCAAAATAGTCCTCGCGGGCAAAGATCTCAGGGTGGGCAAAGACCGCAGGGGGGACAAGCATCCCAGGGTATTCCTACTCCAGAAGAGTTTATTGCCCGATTTGACAAGAATGAGGACGGGAAAGTCAGCAAATCAGAATTTCCCGGACCAGAAGAAAGATTTACCAGGATGGACAGCAACGGAGATGGTGTTATAAACCCCAATGAAGTTCTCCAAGGCCCACCACCCGAACGAAGAAATTAGAAAAATGAGAATACTCCTTACCCTGACAGCTCTATGGGCGCTTACTGGTTTTGCAGCCAAAGAGCAGCCCAATTTCGTTTTAATTCTGGCGGATGACATGGGATGGACCGGTACATCTGTTCAAGTGGATGGTACTGTCCCGGATTCTAAAAGCGATTTCTACCAGACTCCGAATCTGGAGAAATTTGCTGCCCAAAGCATGCTGTTCGCCCGGGCCTATTCAGCAGGACCGATGTGTACGCCGAGTCGGGCCGCAATCCAGACTGGTAAGACACCAGCCCAGTTGCATATGACGGCACCGGGTGGAGGGCGGACGACGCCTTCTCAGAAGATGACCACACCGCAAATCTTGCGTGAATTCCCGGAAGCTGAGACGACCATGGCCGAGATGCTGAAAAAGGAAGGCTACAGCACTGCTTGGTTCGGAAAATGGCACCAAGGAAGGGAATCTCCGGGAAAACACGGCTTTGATGCGCACGATGGACCCGTTGGGAATGAAGTACCGGAGCCAAAAAATGGTCCCAAGGATGTTTTTGGCGTCACTGAGCGGGCTATCAAGTTTATTGAAAATCAGGTGGAAGACGGGAATCCGTTTTTCGTGCAGCTTTCACATTGGGCGGTACACGGTCCCTTTGAAAGTAGTGAATCTTCACAAAAGAAATTTGAAGATTCGGAAAAAGGTGAATACCACACGGATCCAGTGTATGCTGGAATGACCTTCGATCTGGATGTCAGTATTGGAATTCTTCTGAAGAAAATCGATGAGTTGAATTTGTCTGACAATACCTACGTCATTTTCATGTCGGATAATGGTGCCCCAAGTGGGGCACGCCAAGGTACACCACAAAATGCTCCCTTGCGGGCAGGCAAATCGACCCTTTACGAAGGTGGAATTCGTGTGCCGTTGATTGTACGTGGTCCGGGAATCAACCCAGACAGCTCTTCAGTGGTCAGTGTTTCAGGATGTGACCTGTATCCGACTGTTGGTGAATTGGCTGGGATCACTGCTATCAACAAAGTGGATGGTTCGAGTTTGGTTCCACTGCTAAAGAATCAAAAGGGCTTCAAGCGTCAGAATCCGCTTCTTTTCCATTATCCTCACTATGGACGGAGTCCGATTAACAAACCTCAAACCGCTGTTATCAAAGGTAGTTTTAAACTGGTGAAAAACCTGGAAACTGGGACAACCGAGCTATTCAATCTCGATAAGGATATCGGTGAGGCAAACGATCTTAGCGGGAAGATGCCGGAAAAAACCAATGAGTTGCTCAAATTAATGGACAAGCGCTTGAAGGCAATCGATGCCCAATTAATGAAACCAAATCCTGATTATGATCCGGAAGCTGTACCGGAAGCCAGGACCGCTCGTGCAAATCAGCCAGGAGCAACCGGTGAGGCAGGGTCTGCTGGTCCCGCCGGACGTACCGCTCAAGCCGGACGTACCGCTCAAGCGGAACGAACTGGTCCCCTTGGTCCGGATGAATTCATGGAGCGATTTGATAAGGACAAGGACGGTAAAATCACCAAGGAAGAGTTCGATGGCCCTGACCCGCGATGGCAGCGTCTCGATGCGGATGGTGACGGAAT
>JAUVDD010000014.1 GCA_030595525.1 Puniceicoccales bacterium | reverse complement strand
GGGGCACGTCTTGGTGTTTTGGAAATATCGGGACGATCGAAAAGCTGTTGACCCGTTGCCAGATTGGCGTCGGAGAGAACGATGACCAACATCCGGAATTCCTCGGCAATCTTCTTGGCCACCGAGAGGATATAGTAACATTCCTCAATTGTACTGGCTGCCAGAACGACCTTCGGCGCGTCGCCGGGCGTCCCGTAGAGGCAATGCAGCAAGTCGCCTTGTTCAATCTTGGTGGGGAGACCTGTGCTGGGACCACCACGCTGGACGTTCACAATGACGAGTGGTGTTTCAGTCATGACCGCCAATCCCTGGAACTCCGTTTTGAGGGCCATTCCGGGACCGGAAGTAATCGTCAGGGCGGTTTTACCCGAGTAGGAGGCCCCAAGCGCGACACCGATAGCGGCGATTTCATCCTCTGCCTGGTGCACGAATCCACCGAATTCCTCGAAGATATCCGATAGGACGTGGGATGCTGAAGTGGCCGGAGTGATCGGGTACATCGAGCATAGATCGAATCCTGCGGCAATTGCTCCCATGGCCAGGGCGGTGTTACCGTTCATGGCCACTTTCGGCACGTCGGAGGGGATTGAGGGAACGTCGAACCGTGTCTCCAGATTGGCCAAACCGTACTGGTAGCCAGCGATGGCAACCCGGACAGCCGTGTCGATCACCTCGCGGGTCTTCTTTTTGAAGACTTGTTGAATGACCTCCTTGAGGATTTCCAAGTCCTTGTTGAACAAGGAACACAAGAGGCCCACGGCGAACATATTTTTCCCGTGAGAGGGATTGTCCACATGCTTCAAAGTTTCTTTCTCAAGTGGGATCTCAATGACATGGGCACCCTTCGCCCGCACCATATCCAGCACTTCCTTGTAGGAACGCTGGTAGGACTCAATGGCGTGGGTTGCCCACAGGTTGTCAATCAGGACAATGGCATCATCGGCGATTGATCCTGCTTCATAGCGGGACAACAACGCCATTTCATTAAAGGCGAAGACCACGTTGGCCAGATTGCCGACGTTGGTGACCGGACTGTGCTCAGCCAGTCGGATCCGGTTGCCACTGGCACTTCCCGTGGTGTGGGGAGGAGGTTGTATCTCGGATGGGATGATTTCCACAGTCCACAGACCGTTGCCTGCCTTGGCACAAACCTGGGCAAAGCTGAGGGCAGCTTTTTGTGCTCCTTCACCAGCATCACTGACAATCTCAACAATGGATTCGGGTAATCGGACGAGTCGGGGGCCGCTCATATATTTATAGGGTTTAGTTTTGCGTGAATTGAGTTTAATTGAACACCAGACAAGGGTGCCGTGACCTCATTAATGCAATTAGAATTTCTTTGCGCAAGGATTAGTTTTTAAGGAATTTAACCCCCTGTTTTTTAAGGATTCTTAAAGTTGATATTCCTCAATTGAAAGAGAAGGGTTCTCATTGAAGTTGCTCGGACTTATCCATATTCTATTTTCCTGATCAAATGAGAATACAACCTCGAATACTCTTTCCGTTCCTCCTGATACTGGTTTGCACCAACGGGCTGACGCAGATGCATACTCCGAATCTGGATCCAAAATAAACTTTTTTATGCAAATCATGCGCAAACAGTTGGAACAAATGAGGGAATCCGTGAAATCGGATTTGATCGGAAACGTACTTCCTTTCTGGTTCAGGACTGAGAGGGCGGATTGATTTGATTGAGCGGAATCTGAAATTAATGGATCAGTAGATGCGAAAGATTTTAACTACATTAACGCTGCTCTTTAGTCTGCTCATTGGAATAGCTGGTTGTTTTGATGATAAGAGTAAATCTATCGGAAGAATTAATCCGGATGAAATCGATTCCGTCTGGCTCAATGGGATCAATTTACCCTGGATAGATTTCGGGCAGGATTTTGGAGGTGAGTCTGAGTCGGTGGCAAAGTTCCAAGAGGCATTTGAGAAATTCCATTCAGCAGGTATTAATTCTGTTCGCATATGGATTCATTGTGACGGAAGAAGAAACCCCATATTCGACGAACCGGGTGGAAGGGTTGTTGGTCTGCCTCAGGGTTTTCTGGATGATTTCAAAACCATGCTGGATGTAGCGGAGAGAAATGGGATCAAGATCATGCCGGCCCTGTGGTCTTTCGATATGGCGAAGGATCGTTCGCACGAGGAATTTGCTACAGCTGGTGTGCAGAATAACCTGCTGCTGAATGACGCGTATCTGGATACGTATATTGATAATGCATTGATACCTTTGATCAAGGAGTGTGATGCGCATCCTGCCTTATTTGCTTGGGAAATCTGTAATGAGCCGGAATGGATGGTGGAGAATTTGAATATTCCGTTGGATCGCGTACAACGATTCCATGCGAGAATAGCTGCCGTGATACATCAAATCGGCACGAAACCGGTGACTACGGGTTCGGCATCAATCAAGTGGAATTCTAATAAGGTTTCAGGGGCGGTTGCCAATTGGTGGAGTGATGAAGCCATGCAGTCCGTTTATTCGGACAAGGACGCGTATTTGGATTTCTATCAAGTGCATGTGTACGGATGGATGCTTAAAAGTGGATTTGATCCGTACCTGTACACTCCGGAGGAGCTTGGCCTGGATAAGCCGGTTATGATCGGGGAAGCACCCGGAACGAACATGATTGGGGAAGATCCGGAAGGAAACGAAGTGATCTACACGCCTCTTGACATGTTAAGGCTGGCGAGGGAGAAAGGGTACTTCGGCCACTACTTCTGGAGCTATGCCGCATTTGACGGACATGGGGACTGGCAACAGATCGAACAGGCAGTTTCAGAAGAACAATAATTGAAAGGCATATTGAATGAGTGAGGATACATCGAGAAAAGTTGCTCCAGAGGACAAAGTTCCAGTTCAACAGAAAATCGCCTATGGCACTGGTACGTTCATCGAGAATTGGGGTAATTGGCTGTATCCATCTATTGTTTGGCCGGTATTCAATCTTTTCCTCCATGTGAATCCAGCTCTTATCAGTCTTGCACTGATGCTTAACCGATTTGTTGATGCGTTTTCTGATCCGTTTTTTGGTAATTTATCAGATAACACTCGAACTCGATTTGGTCGTCGACGGCCCTTTATTCTTGTTGGCGCGATTTTGACGGGACTGAGTTTTCCCATGCTGTTTATGGTGTCTCCTGATTGGAGCGAGAAAACCCTCTTTGTCTACATGCTGATCTCGTCGGGTGTTTTCATTACTATCGTCAGTTGTTTCAACATGTCGTGGCAAAGTTTAGGGAATGAGCTGACGCCGGATTATAATGAGCGAACATCAGTTTTTGCATACAAAGGGGCCATACAGAAAATCGCTGAAGTTGGGACGTTTTTCGCGGCCATGTTCATCACATTAAGCATCTTTAATGATGCAACTTCCGGTGAGCCAAATATTCTGAAGGGAGCACGGGTTTACTCGATGATCCTCGGTGGTATTATTATCCTGGTAGGAATCCTCGTATTTTCTCTAGTGAAAGAGCGTTATTACGTACGTGTGGTAGATAGCAAACAGGAGAAAATTTCCATTTTGGAAACGCTCTTTGGTGCTCTCAAGTGTCGTCCCTTTAGAGCGCAACTGGCAATGGCCCTTTCCTATGGAATTGGCACCAGTATGGTGGGCTCTTTAGGATATTACATGACGGTTTTTTATGTTTGTGGCGGGGATGTGGCCCTCGGATCCAAGTGGAATTTTGCAATGGGATTATCTGGAATGATATTCGGAGTTCTTGGTGTTCCAACATATGCATGGATCGCTAAGAGGTACAATAAACTCCATTCCATGGCGGCCGTCCAAATCACCGGAATTATTGCATTTTTAGCCAGTTGGTTCCTGTATAATCCTGACATTCCCTGGATTCAGATTTTTGCCTCCGGTTCGATTGCATTCACTCAAGGTGGATTTTGGATGATGTACGGTGCTATTGGGGCGGACGTAATCGATTATGATGAATTGGAAACCGAACAACGTCGTGAAGGGGCGTTCGCTGCGTGCGGAACATATATTATGAAGATAGGCCTGGCGATTGGAATTGGATTCTCAGGAGTCGTTTTGGCATCAACAGGTTTTGATGCAGAACTTGGTGCCAACCAAAGCCCGGAAGCACTGCATATGATTCGGATACTTTTCATGGCCGTTCCAATTGTCGGATTAGCATGCGCCTTTGTTGCCCTGAAAATGTTCGGTCTTAGTCGGGAAACGATGATGGATATCCGTGTACAACTGGAAGAACGTCGAGGCAAAGTTTAATTGCCCAGCAGCGATTGACTTTAGTGAAATTACACTAACCAGGAAAGATTGAATCATGAAATATCCCAATCGTCGTAATTTCCTGAAATCAGGAGTGGCTGTAACTGCTTCATCTGTAAGTGGAAAACCACTACAAGCAGATTCAAATTTCTGCCAGAGTAATCCGATCCCTCGGTGGCGCGGATTTAACCTGATGGCGTTCTTTACGCATTTGAAAAGCTAGCTGATGAAATCCTTCCCGTACTTTCAAAATAATCACTTAATTTTGTCATGAAAAACCTACTCGCATTGGTATACATTATGGTCTCGCTTTCCCTGGTTGGAAAAGAGCGCCCGAACATTGTTTTCATCTTCACAGATGACCATGCAACCCAGGCTATTTCGGCATATGGAGGAATTCTCGCAGACGTTGCTCCAACGCCGAATTTAGACAGGATTGCGGATGAGGGAATGTTGTTCAATCGCTGCATGGTGACCAATTCCATCTGTGGGCCAAGTCGCGCGACTATTTTAACCGGCAAGTACAGCCACTTGAATGGATTCTTGACAAATGAAACCACCGAATTCGATGGGACCCAACAGACTTTCCCGAAGATCCTTCGAAAAAAGGGCTATCAGACGGCTGTTATCGGCAAGTGGCATTTGGGATCCGAACCAACTGGATTTGATTATTGGGATGTGTTGCTGGGTCAGGGATACTATTATAATCCCGATTTCCGGACCCCCACAGGTGTTAACCGTGAAGCAGGTTACGTGACAGAGATTGTTACAGATAAGGCAATCAACTGGTTGGAAACCCGGGATCAAAGTAAGCCTTTCATGTTGATGATGCAGCACAAGGCGCCTCACCGGGAATGGTCGCCTTCTCCCAAGTATTTAAATGCTTTTGATGGAGTTACGATGCCCGAACCGGATACCTTGTTCGACGATTACGAGGGCAGGGGAAGAGCCGCCAAAAACCAGGACATGTCGATTCGTGTGACCATGGAACTGGGCAAGGATCTTAAAATCAGGGAGTACGACAAAAAGGGTGAATTGGCAGAGCGTCTCGATGGGCGAATGACTCAAGAACAATTGGCTGCCTGGAATGCTGCCTACGAGCCAAGGAACAAGGCCGTTTTGGAAGCAAAACCTGCTGGCAAGGATTTGGTCCGATGGAAATACCAGCGCTATATCAAAGACTATCTGCGGTGTATCAAGTCAGTGGACGACAGTGTTGGTGAAATGCTTCAGTATTTGGAAGATAACGGACTTTCTGAAAACACGGTCGTGGTTTATTCATCTGATCAGGGTTTTTATCTCGGAGAACATGGTTGGTTCGACAAGCGTTGGATGTACGATGAATCCTACCGGACGCCGCTGATGATCAAGTGGCCGGGCACGGTGAAACCAGGAAGTGTGAATAACGATCTGGTTTCAAATCTGGACTTTGCTCAAACCTTTCTGGGAATCGCTGGGGCAAAAAGTCCCAAGAACATGCAGGGCGCTAGTTTGGTTCCTGTCTTGAAGAACAGAAAACCGAATAACTGGCGGAAGAGCCATTATTACCACTATTACGAATTTCCCGGATGGCATATGGTGCAACGCCACGAAGGTGTTTATGATGGCCGCTACAAATTGATGTATTTCTATGATATCGACGAGTGGGAATTGTATGACTTGGAAAAGGATCCCAAGGAATTACAAAACCAGTTTGAGAATCCGGAGTACGCCAAAGAGGTGAAGCGCTTGAAGAAGGAACTGACTAGCTTACGCAAGAAGTACAAGGTTCCTGCGAATGAACCGAAGGATGTATCGGATCCGGACCAGAGCTTTATTACCAATCACGTCCCTGAAGTTATTAAGTAGTAGATGTTTCGACAGGCAAGATGCCTGTCGTCCATCGCCATACTGTATTTCCGGATGACAGGCATCCTTGCCTGTCAAATTCATGAATTATCTTTAATGAATTCAATTAATTCGTCCCTCTTGGCAAACGCCAATGCAGTATAGGTATCCGCGGCTCCATAGTAGATTGCGATCCGTCCAGTTGGATCATCATGCAAAGCGGCACAAGGGAAAGCCACATTGGGAACAAAGCCGGTTGTTTCGTAATTCAATTCTGGTGTCAGCAAGTAATCCTTTGACCGGGCAATCACCTTTGAGGGATCATCCAGATCCAAAAGAGCACCACCGATGCTGTAAACGAATCCATTACACGTTCCGGTGACGCCATGATAAATGAGCAGCCATCCATCCTTGGTTTCGATTGGAATGGGACCGGCCCCGATTTTGACGCTTTCCCACCAGTTCTTCCCGACTGTGGTCATCAGCAAACGGTGTTTGCCCCAGTAGGTCAGGTCTTTGCTGTGACTGAGAATGATATCGCCAAAAGGCGTGTGTCCACTGTCACTGGGTCGGCTCATCAGCAGATATTCCCCATTGACCTTTCTTGGGAACAAAACGCCGTTCCGATTAAACGGCATGGTCGGGTTTTCCATCTTGATGAAGGTCTTGAAATCCGTTGTACGACCCATGCCGATGGATGCACCTGGGAAATCATCGCACCATGTGATGTAAAAAGTACCTTCAATCTCTACCAGGCGCGGATCATAGGCATAACCGTTTTCCACCGGTTCACCGGACTCGGTCTGCCATTGAATCGGATCGTGATCGATATCCCAGGATAAGGCATCCTTGCTTTTGCCAAAGTGCAGTCGTGGACGAACGTCCCGGTAGTCCACCCGGAAGACACCAATATAACCTTCACCGTGGGCCATGACGGCACTATTAAAGACCCGACCAGCACAGGGAATCGGATTGCGTTGGATCACAGGGTTTTCGCTATAACGCCAGAGAATGTCCGTACAGCCTGTCGGACGATCCTGCCAGGGAAAGTTAGCAGATGTTGAAGATGGATTTAGATTACTCATTTGTGGGATTAACGCTATGGGGTCAGCCCTTTACTTTAGCCGACGAGGTTCATCAAGTATCCGGAAATGATGATGGCGCCTGTGGTGATTCCGAAGAAGATCCCGATCAGTGAGAGCTTCATGACGCGGCGAAGCATGATTGCCTCGGGTAGACTGAGTGCGGACATGGCCATCATGAAGGCGAGGGCGGTACCAAGAGGAATACCTTTTTCGAACAGGACGACAGCTACTGGCACAATGGCGGCACAGCTTCCATATAGCGGAACGCCTAGAATGGTAGCGATCGGAACCGACCAGATGCCGGTCTTTTCCATAACGGCATGGATGCTTTCCTGTGGGACGTAATTATGGATAAGGGCACCAATACCGACACCGACACAGATCCATACCCAGATTTTGCGAATGATTGAAGTCGCTTCGTCCCAGCCGAACTTGATCCGATCCAGGAAAGTCAGGGATTTTGAAGAGTCCTGATTTGCCGAAGAGGATTTAACCAGATCTTCCTCCAGATGCCCTTCGAGGCGCATTTTTCCAATAATGGCCCCCGCCGCGATGCCCATGACCATTCCGAAGGCAACGTACAAC
Organism: Puniceicoccales bacterium; assembly: GCA_030595525.1. Lineage (GTDB taxonomy): Bacteria > Verrucomicrobiota > Verrucomicrobiia > Opitutales > Oceanipulchritudinaceae > Oceanipulchritudo. The sequence continues at coordinate 7,193 of JAUVDD010000014.1, read as the reverse complement.
AGGGTGACCTTTAATCCGAAGGTCCCGAACATCAGGATAACCAGGTATTCGTTGATCAGGGGCGAAGTTATCAAAAATGAGAATGTTACACCCAGTGGCGCTCCTGCTTTCAGGAAACTGATGAATAACGGGATAGAGCTACAGGAACAGAATGGTGTGATCGCTCCGAAAAGGGCTGCCACGAAATTGCCGAATAAGCCACCCTTACTCATCCAGTTCTTTAACTTTTCTTCCGGCAGGTAGGTCCGGACAACTCCAATCAGGAAAATCAGGACACTCAACAGCAGGAAGATCTTCATCAAATCGTAGATGAAGAAATGGATGGCGTCTGCGTAATGTACGCCTTTTTCCAGGCCAAACAGCCCGTATATCAGCCAATCAGCGAGTTTTAGCAGCACTTGTCGGATTCTTCCGTGGTCTTTTTATCCTCACTGCAACAGCAGCAGGAAGCGCTCTGGTCAGCCTTTTTCTTCATCTTGTCATCCAGCTTTTTAAACATCTTTTGAAAGATATTTGGCTTCTTGTCGGTCGATGAATTTGCGGCACTATTCGATTGGCATTCTGAGCTCATGGAATTGATCTCGTCCTCATTGTGGAGTTTGTCAAGCAGTGCTATTGGATCAGCTGTCCTGGTATTAGATAATTTAATAGATATTTTCCGCCGAAATTAATTTAATTTATTGCTTGGCAAGCGCCAAAGAAGCTTTTTAACCCTAGCCTTATCTTAATTAATTAGTTAGAAAATCAGCTTAAAGAGAAAATATTATGGCAACGAAAATAGCAATTAATGGATTCGGCCGGATCGGCCGCCTGGTATTCCGCGCATTGGTGGAACAAAACCTCCTCGGTGAGGAATTTGAAGTCGTCGCAATTAACGACCTCGTTCCCGCTGACAATCTGGCATACCTGCTCAAGTACGACTCCATCCAGGGTCGCTTCACAGGTACGGTAACCAGCGAAAAGAGCTCCCCGGACGCCGACGCCGACGACACTTTGGTTGTCAATGGCCAGAAGATCAAGTGCCTCGCAGTTCGCGAAGGTCCTTCTGCAATGCCTTGGGGAGAGCTCGGTGTGGAAATCGTAATCGAATCCACTGGTCTTTTCGTACAGGACACCTTGGCACAGGGTCACATCGACAGCGGCGCCAAGAAGGTTATCCTCTCAGCACCTGGTAAGGGTGATGGAGTAAAGACCATTGTCATGGGTGTTAACGACGAAACCCTGAATGCCGACGACGCACTCATTTCCAACGCTTCCTGCACAACCAACTGTTTGGCCCCGATCACCAAGGTGATCATGGACAACTTCGGTATCAAGGAAGGTTTGATGACTACCGTTCACAGCTACACTTCCACCCAGAAGACCGTTGACGGCCCGAGCCGCAAGGACTGGAAGGGCGGACGCACTGCTGCTATCAACATCATCCCGTCCGGAACTGGTGCTGCCAAGGCAGTTGGTCTGGTTATCCCGGAAGTTAAGGGCAAAATCACTGGTATGGCTTTCCGTGTGCCGACTCCGACCGTTTCGGTTGTCGACCTCACTGTGAAGACAGAGAAGGAAACCAGCTACGAGGAAATCTGCCAGAAGATGAAAGAAGCTTCCGAAGGCCAACTCGCAGGTATCCTCGAGTACACTGAAGACGAAGTTGTCAGCTCCGATTTCGTTCACTGCCAGGCATCGTCGATCTTCGACGCTGGCAGCGGCATTGCCCTAAGCAGCACATTCTTCAAGCTGGTCAGCTGGTATGACAACGAATGGGGTTACTCCAATCGTGTTGTTGATCTTCTGAAAAAGGTGATCAGCCTCTAATCAGCAGGTTTGATTACTGACTAAATTTAATAGGCCGCCCCCGTGATAGATTCGCGTTGTGGGCGGCTTTTTTTCTTCAACTAACAAAAATTCTTATCTGAAAAATTGTCATGGCAACAAAGACGATCAAAGACATTGATGCAAAAGGTAAGCGCGTTCTGGTACGCGTCGATTTCAATGTGCCGCTAACCGACGGCGTCATCACAGATGACTCACGAATTGTAGCGGTACTGCCGACACTCAAGCACTTGCTGGAACAGGGTGGCCGGGTCATCCTGATGAGCCACCTCGGACGCCCGAAGGGTGAGCGCAAACCGGAATTCAGTCTGGCTCCAGTAGCTGAGGCTCTTTCCGACAAGCTGGGCCAGCCAGTCGCTTTCGCCGGGGATTGTATCGGTGAAGAGGCTGAATCAGCCGCTGAATCCCTACAGGACGGTGAAATTCTTCTTCTGGAGAATGTCCGGTATTATAATGAGGAAACCAAGAACGATCCGGAGTTTGCCAAGAAACTGGCTTCCCTCGGAGAAGTATTCGTCAACGATGCTTTCGGAACGGCCCACCGGGCACATGCCAGTACAGAAGGCGTGACCAAGTTCCTGAGTCCTTGCGTCTGTGGATTTGTCATCGAGAAGGAACTGACCTTCCTTGGCGAAAAAACCTCCAATCCGGAGCGTCCGTTCGTTGTTATTCTTGGTGGTGCCAAGGTCAGCGACAAGATCACTGTGATCGATGCCCTTCTGGAAAAAGCCGACAAGATCCTTATCGGTGGAGCCATGGCCTACACGTTTTCCCTGGCACAGGGAGAAAAAATTGGTGATTCCTTATCTGAGCCGGACAAGGTTGTAACCGCTCAAGCAGCCCTCGATAAGGCCGCTGCCAAGGGAGTGGAGTTCCTCCTGCCGATCGATCACTTTGTCTGCAACAGTCTGGATTTCGGTGCCGGTACACTTGGTGAAACCAAGGTGATCGAAGGCGATATCGATGATGGATGGATCGGAGTGGATATCGGTCCCAAGACGATTGAACTGTACAAGAATGCTGTTCGTGAAGCAAAAACTGTACTTTGGAACGGACCTATGGGTATCTTTGAGATCAAGGATTCCTCTGTAGGTACATTCGCTGTTGCTGAAGCCGTTGCTGAAGGGGAAGCGCTCTCCATCATTGGTGGTGGTGATTCCGTCAAAGCCATCAAGAAAAGTGGCTATTCCGACAAGGTTGACTTTATGAGCACTGGTGGCGGTGCCAGCCTCGAGTTTCTCGAAGGTAAAGCCCTGCCGGGTGTGGTTGCCCTTGACCAAGCTTGAGAGAAACCTTAACTAAACCCTCTTTTATTAAAACTTAGGAGACTTTATTATGGCAAAGACCATTCGCAAATACCTGATCGCCGGTAACTGGAAGATGAACAAGACCGCCTCTGAAGGCGTGGACCTTGTTAATGAAATCAAGCTGGGAATCGGCCAGAAAATGGACGTCGGTGTGGCAATCTGCCCACCATATACCGCTCTGGAAAGCTGCGCTAAGGCAGTTGAAGACAGCAACATCCAGTTGGGTGCGCAGAATATGCATCCAAAGCTGGAAGGTGCCTATACTGGCGAAGTATCTCCCGTGATGCTGCGCAGCATGTTCTGCACCTTTGTGATCATCGGTCACAGTGAACGCCGTGAGTACTTCAAGGAATCAGATGCTTTCATCAACGAGAAGGTGCTGGCAGCTCTGGAAAGCTCCTTGAAGCCCATCCTTTGTGTGGGTGAATCCCTCGAGCAGCGTGAAGCCAACGCGACATTCGAAGTGGTCAAGACCCAACTAGTGGATGGCCTCAAGGGTGTTACCGCAGAAGCAACTGATCATCTGGTGGTCGCCTATGAGCCTGTTTGGGCAATTGGCACTGGCAAAACTGCCACACCTGAGATGGCACAGGATGTTCACAAGATGATCCGTGACGAACTGACTGCCTTGTTCGGGGAAGCCGCTGACAAGGTTCGCATCCTCTACGGTGGTTCCATGAAGCCGGAAAATGCATCCGAATTACTGAATCAGCCCGACATTGACGGTGGACTCATTGGTGGTGCCGCCCTGAAGGCGAAGTCCTTCCTGGAGCTAATTGAGATTGCCCACAGTAAGTAAAGGGATTCGTCCTTAAACATTTTCAAAGCCAGTTACCCGGCCGGGTAGCTGGCTTTTTTATCATGGTTTTCAGATACTTCTTTGACTTTTTGACAAAATTTCATCTCCAGTTGAACCGCATGCTTAAAATACTAATGTCCTCCATCTGTATGGCGGTGGTAACACCTTGCCTGACTGCTTCCATTGGCGACATTGAGCCGATGGACGAAACACTTACCCGCGATTCCATTCCGGATTCCCACAAGTGGAATATGAACCTGTACTATTCTTCATGGGAGGAATGGGACAAGGACGTCTCCCGTGCGGAGGAGGTGTATACTGAGATGAGCGGCTACATGGGGCGACTCAAAGAAGGTCCGGAGACCCTCATTAAAGTGATGAAATTGTCCGATGAAGGAGGCCTGTTACTGGACAAAGTATTTGGTTATGCGGCCAAATGGAGAGATCTGGATACTCGCGACAATGCTGCCCAGGCGAAGTTTGGTCAGTTGATCCAAATGTGGACCCGCATTGGCTCACTTCTTTCATGGATTGAACCCGAATTATTGACCATTCCCCAAGAGACCATGCTTGAGTGGATCGACCAGAATCCTCAACTGGAGCCTCATCGGTTTGGATTGATGGACACTTATCGGACCGGGAAATACATTCTCGATGAAAGTGGGGAAAAACTGTTAAGTCTGCATAGCGGTGTTCGTGGCACATCTAGACGCATATATAATGCACTAACAGACTCAGATGGTGACCGTCCGACCGTGAAATTGTCTTCGGGAGAGGAAATAGTGGTGACACCGGGTACCTACAGCATGGCCCTGAGTAAGTTTGAGAATCCTGAAGACCGTCGTGCAATTCAGGAAGCGCGGATGGAGCAATTCGATAAACGCCGGAACACCTTTGCCTCAATTTATAGTGGAATCGTTGAACAAAACTGGGCTTTGGCACAGTCCCGAGGGTATGAGACCAGCTTGGGGATGAAGTTGAATCGGAACAATATCCCCGAAGAAGTTGTCATGTCATTAGTTGATTCAGCGAGAAAAGGAGCCGATGAGCTGCAGCGTTACCACAGGCTGCGCCAGAAATTCCTTGGATTAGCGGATTACGGATGGAGTGACATGTTCGTGCCGCTCCTTTCTGTTAAGGAAGAATATAAATACCAGGACATCGTTCCGTGGATCGTCGAGAGCGTGGCTCCATTAGGTAAGGAATACCAAACTAAAATGGCCGAGCAATTCGCCTCGGGATATGTGGATGTTTATGAGACTCCCGGAAAGACTGCAGGAGCATATAATTCGGGCACGTTCGGAGTCGGCTCCTTCGTCCTTTTGAATTACCAAAAGACGTTGAATGATGTCTTTACTGTATCCCACGAGATGGGCCATTCCATGCACACCCGGCTATCACAGGAATATCAGCCGTTCGCTACCCATGGATATACGATTTTCGTGGCAGAGGTTGCATCAACCCTTAACGAAAAGCTGTTATTGCAGAAGTTGTTGAAGGAAATGGACCGACCGGAAGACCGGATTGCCTTTCTTGAACAGCAGCTTTCCCAGATTAGTGGGACATATTTCCTGCAAACCATGATGGCTGATTTTGAAATACAGGCCCACAAGATCCTGGAAAGTGGGCAAGCGTTGACTTCTGATAGATTGACGGATCTGTGGAGATCTGTGGTCAGTGCGTATTTCGGTGATGTGATCGGCGAGGATGATCCGTATATGCGTTCATGGGCACGCATCCCCCATCTCTATAATTCGCCATTTTACGTTTACCAGTATGCCACCTGTTATGCCTCCTCATCGGCCATTATGAAGCAGATGCGTGATGACCCTTCTACAGTAGATCGCTATCTCGGGCTCCTGAAATCTGGCGGAAATGATTATCCGATGGAACAGTTGAAGAAGGCTGGTGTTGATCTGACCAATCAGGAGATTCTGAATGCGGTGTCCGAGGAATTTGGGAATCTGATCGATTTGCTGGAAGTGGAGTATACCCGGTACCTGGAAAACCAGCGTGTAGGTTGAGGTTTTGACAGGCAAGATGCCTGTCATCCTTTGGGCGAAAGTGTTAGCAGCCGATAGGCTTCCAGCCTGTTCCATTAATCCCGATCAGCAGACCGGGCAGGCGTTATCCATCTTGAAGAAGTCGTTCCCCTTGTCGTCCACGAGGATGAATGCAGGGAAATCTTCCACTTCAATCTTCCATACGGCTTCCATTCCCAGTTCCGGATATTCGAGGACTTCGACTTTCTTAATATTATCCTGTGCCAGGATGGCAGCTGGTCCACCTATCGATCCCAGGTAAAATCCGCCGTGCTTTTTGCAGGCATCAGTGACCTGCTGACTGCGGTTGCCCTTGGCCAACATGATCTTGGATCCGCCATGGGATTGGAATAAATCGACGTAGGAATCCATTCGACCGGCAGTCGTCGGACCAAATGATCCGGAAGGCATGCCCTTCGGAGTCTTGGCCGGGCCGGCGTAGTAAATCGGATGGTTTTTGATGTATTCGGGCATTCCCTCGCCAGCGTCGATACGTTCCTTCAATTTGGCATGGGCAATGTCGCGACCTACAACAATCGTTCCAGTGAGTGAAAGTTGTGTGGTGACCGGATACTTGCTCAGAGTCGCAAGAATATCCTCCATCGGTTGGTTTAGATCGATCTTGACTGCGCCGACCGTGGTCTGGCTGGCGTACTTTTCCGGTATGAAGCGCTTTGGATTTGGCTCCAATGCTTCCATCCAGATCCCATCCTTGTTGATCTTTGCCTTGGCATTGCGGTCTGCTGAGCAGGAAACACCCATCCCGACCGGGCAGGAAGCGCCGTGACGAGGAAGACGGACAACCCGTACATCCAAGGCAAAATGTTTGCCACCGAATTGGGCGCCAATACCACTTTGCTGGGCTGCGTAGAGCAATTGTGCTTCCAGTTCCAGATCACGGAAGGCCTGACCGAACTCATTTCCTTCAGTCGGAAGCTCGTCATAGTACTTGGTGGAAGCGAGCTTAACAGTTTTCAAATTGGTTTCTGCCGAGGTGCCACCAATGACGAAAGAAAGGTGATAGGGTGGGCATGCTGCCGTTCCCAAAGTCTTCATCTTCTCCGTCAGATAAGCGATCAGGCTTTGCGGATTCAGGAGGGCCTTGGTTTCCTGAAAGAGCATGGTCTTGTTGGCTGATCCACCACCTTTTGCGACGAAAAGGAAATCGTACTCCATTCCGTCTGTGGACAAGATGTCGATCTGTGCCGGAAGATTATT
>JAUVDD010000164.1 GCA_030595525.1 Puniceicoccales bacterium | reverse complement strand
TACGGCCGATCACATCAATCAATGTGGCGAGAGATTCCTCTTCCAGGTCGCCATGGTCAAAAATATGGAAGAGTTCTGTGAGAATCTCTTCCCCCCAGGAGCCTAGGGCAATTGCAGTCAGACCACGCAGAGCGGGGTCTTCCAAAGTGCCTACCACCTGCGGTATCAAATTGGGGTTCCTCACCTGCTTGGCTGCCCAGATGGCTACTCGCCGCACCTCCCGCTGCTCGTCGTTCAGCAAAGGGATCAGGGGAGCATAGAAACTGGATATGCCAAGTTCGCCGATAATATGAGCAGCAAGTTTGCGCTGCTCCGGATCATCCGCTTTCGCTATTTCGAGTAACGTAGTCCCGGCTGCCAGAACTCCCTCTATCCCACAGTCCCTGAGTAGACCTATGACGGCTCCTGTTCTGATTTGAGGGTTGGGATCATGAATGTATCGGATGAGTATGTCAGCGCTGTCTGCTCCCGCAAGGGCTGAAAGTGTTCGTAATAAAATGCCTACTACGGCTGGATCAGACTCTTTTTGAATTCGCTCCTGCAAAGGGTTCAGTGCCGAAGTCATGTGCAAACGCTCAACACACTCGAGAGCCTGCTGTCGAACCTCGGCAGATGAGTGCACGAGCAGGGAAGGGATGGCATGCCTCAGCGATTCTTGCTCGACGGTTTCCAGGGTTTTTAACGCATAGATGACTACTCCCGGGTGCGGATTCTGTAATTCCTGGATCAGTACGTTGACACTCGTCTCATCCGATATCGATAAATCCGTATCTTCGAGATGGCGTTTAGCGAGCGCCTTGCGAAGCATTCCCGGGTATGCACGGTTGATGAGGATGACCACGACGAGCCAGCATGCGACGATAAGCAGTAAGATGTAGCTGAGTTGTACCGTATTAAGGGCCAAAACCGTGGTCAATATAAGCAGCATGAGACCGGCGAGGCCATTCCCGAGTGGTTGGATAATGCCATCAGCCATCGTCTTTGTCCGGGCTCTCTGCTGCGGGGGGAGTGGTTGATAAATGACGTTCTGTGTCGAAAGATCAATGGAAAATCCCAAAGCCATGTTGATCAGTTTGGACATGACTGCCAGCAGGAACAGGATGCCGGCTACGTTGAGCAATGTGTCTATAAAAACTGTGGATGCGGTGATGGCGATCAAACCGATCGGCAGGATCAGGAGCCCGACCCGCACACCGAAGCGGTTGAGGATTGATCCGGTGAAAAAGGTGTTGATAACCAGAATAAGGAAAGCTTGTCCTGAGAGGTAAAAACCCATGAAACCCGCCAACTGCTCTTCATTGGGGAATTGCAACGCGAGTTGACCGTAAAAGATATTGTCGATAAAGTAATATGCGATCCACCAGAGGATGACAAGACCGAAGATCAACACGATGTAGAGGGTGAGAGGTTTACGAGTTGTTGACTGGGAAATGGGGCGGGTAACATCCATCTCGAGTGTATCCAACTGGTCGGAAAATGTGCGGGTGAGGATGGAGAGAATCGCAAAAACGCAAAACATGCTCCCGGCTGAAATTATGAGCAGATTGTTTATGCCAACTCTGGTAACAATTAGTGGGATCAGGAGCCCGGTGAGGATGATAGCCGCCCATTGGCCTCCCCCGACTAGCCCGAAGAGACGTTTCCCCTGGCGTACGTTTAGCAGCCGACCTGCAAGCGACCAGAAGGCCAGATTTCCAAAGTTAATCAGAATCTGGAATAGGACTGGCAATCCAAAGATGACCCACCGATTCGAATCTAATCCCAATCCGAATCGAAAGGCAGAGATCACAAGAAAAAGGAAGATGATATTCCCGGACAACAGGGTTGAGAATGAGAGCCGGTTGCCCAATTTTATATAAGCAAAGGTGATCACCATGACGACGACGGCGTTGGTCATATAGACCCAGGGCAGGTCGTGTGAGCTGAAGGTAAGCAAAAAGAGGGGGAAAGCTGTTGCCTGGGTAAAACTGTAAGCGACCCCCATGAAAAAATAGAGCATAAAAAGAAGACCTACCAGGCGGCCTTCTCCTGGCTTAATATTCAATACCAGCGTGATTTTCCTTTGAAGCTTCATTTCTCAATCCAGTCTGATTCGTTTTGGGAGGCGACCTGATTTAATTTGTTGGATGATGCTTCACTCGATTCGGCTGCCTGCCTTGCTCTCTCATCTTCCATCCATTGGATGAACTCGCTTAGGTTGTAAGTTTGATGCCAGTGTTCCAGGTAAATATCCTGGGGGATCATTAGTAATTCTGCATCTTCCACAATAACAACTGTGGCATTCCTGATCGATCCACGGATCACTCCAGTGATGCCAAGCGGCATCCAGGGCTGGATCAAGAAAGCAGGGTAGCCGCCGAGGGGGATTATCTCCAGGCAGCCTGTCAGTGGAATGTACACAAATCCCGGTAGAGTACCCTCTTCGATGAGCGTGAATCCGGCCTGAGCCTTGATCAGCTTGACATCCCGAAAAGCCAGGCGAGGGTCTATTGGATTTGTTTTATGGCCCGATTTGGCAATTCGATTCAAGGCCTCGTGCTTTCGCTCGTCATCCCATTCCAGATCCTTTCCATCCAAATAAATGCGCCGCTCAAGTTTCGAAACATCGCTAAGAGACGGAACCACTCTCACAGGATTCTGGATATCCGGAAAGGATTGTTGTAGCTGCCTTTGAACCAGTGAGGCGAAATCCGGATTATCAGCCACATTTTCAAGCAGGATCTGCATCTCATTGGCGTCCTTTTGCCAATCTTTTTGACAACCTCGAGGAGGCTGAACCCTTTGGAAACTTTCGATTGCATCCCCTTGAATGTCATTCAAGACCAGGGCAGCGTTCGAGGCCGCTCTCTGCAGAGTCTCCCTGTCTGGAAAGGTGCCCCGATGAAAGGAAGCTCGTAAATCTCCATCCGGTGTAATTTCACAAGAGGCGAGATTGGCTTCTCCAGCGGATATCGGATCGGGCATTTCCACGAGGATGAGTTCTTGATCCTTCCTTCGAAGGGCAAAGACCGCATTTCCAGTGTTCCGGTCAACGAAGATCTCATAATTCCCCGAAGTCTTCAGAGTTGTTCCTCGCTGTCTGAGAGCGTCCGCACACCGCAGCGCTCGAAGGGAGTCGGATACATCTTTGACCAACTCGCGCGTAGAAGAGTCTTCGTCAATTAGCCATCGGAAACCATCGCTCGAAAAATCCTCGTAATATAGGCTCAAAGAAGCCGTCCGCTCAGGGGAGAGATACGCATCAAGTTCATCTGATTCAAGGGGATAGGTTGCTTTGACAATCCCAGCTGAAGTTTTTTTCATTGAGCGGAATTTACGCAGGTTGTCAAATAAGATATGGAGATCGATAACAGCACAGCGCTGGACTGACTTGCGCAACTTTTGAGGATCGCATAACACCTCTACAGGTATGGCCGATTTGCTATGGCAAACAGCCAGGGCAAGCATCTCACGCAAAACGAGGCGCGGATCTTGTTTCAGAGACGGCAATTTGGTCAATATCCAGGGGATATTCCCGGCATTTTCATCCCAAATCGCCTGCAACAGATCGTCAAATTCAGGGCTCAATACTTTTTGAGCAACCGTATAAGCGTGCATCTTTCGTCCAAAGGCGGACAGATCGCATAACCCAATATCGTGGATATAGGCCAGTTGAACGCTGAAACCTTTCATAAACTCGAGCCGAAGAAGATCTCTAGCCGGAAAGAGCACTCCGTTGACGCAATCGAGGACTTGAAGGACTTCTCTGGCTACGTCACGCGCATGGACGATACCGTGATCTGCAAACAGGGAACTGTGTCCCAGAGGTTTTGTGATGAAAGCCGGATCGTACAGAAGCCGCTCAAGCCGCGTACTAGCATCAATCTTTGCATAATAGCGCTGTTCTATCCAGGATTGAATGCGTTTGGATAGATAGTTGTCGAAAGATTGATGGGTTTGCCTTTTGGCGCGACCGTCTGTAAACTTATCATCCCTCATTGGTCGAGCCCTGCTTGAGGACGATGGGACAGGTTTGATTCGAAAGATTTAAGCGTATCCAGGTCCATTCCATAGAATGACGCGATTGAAGCCATGGATGCGAATGCTTCTGAAGTCATCATCTAATTTCTGCTCCAAAATGATCTCGAAATGCCATCATTAACTCTTCTCCAATCTTGACTGCAAGAAACATCAGGTCCAGCTTCGGTCTTCCAGAGCATAATCAATCGCCTGTTCGATCGACATATTCCGACCCTTCTCAAATATGCTCGCCTGCCGATCCTCGGCAATGGCCAATCGGGCTCGATCGAGGACGCAATCGAGTTTTTCCTTCTCTGCAGGTGAGAGCGGGGCTCCGATCGATTCCCGCTGTTTGCACGCAGCACCAACCAATTGCAGTGCTCGTTCAGGTAGGTTTTTTAAAGCAGATAGACAACCCATATCTTCCAACAGGTAGGAGATTGCCCGCTGATCCCCGAGGTCTTTGATGATCTCCATACTTTCATGATAATGAGCTGCCGCAGCTTTGTATTCGCCCTGCTCTCGGGCCAAATTACCAAGATTATTTATCGCATTCGCTACTGCCCAGCGGTCACCCACGGCGCGCCGGATGGCAAGCCCTTCCTCTTGGAGCGCACGCGCTTCTTCGTAATTCCCTTGATCAATGGCAACATTTCCAAGGTTATTTAGGGAGACCCCA
>JAUVDD010000237.1 GCA_030595525.1 Puniceicoccales bacterium | reverse complement strand
AAATCGAATTACGACTCCTATCATCAGCTTCACCCCAAGCATAACTGGTGGCAGTGAAAAGCATTTGCTCTTGCAGCAACAACACCTTTCTTGCAGCACGTTCAACCATGGTGGTATCCAAAGGATTACCAAGGGTACGTGAAGATGCCAGTACACGAGAATTAATCTCATAGTCGGCATGTATAATCGGCAAGGGCAGGTAATTGGTCTGGAAGACCGGCCTGTCATTTTCACCACGGGAAATACCGTCCATGGTCATGGTAGCAGTCAGAGCATCGCTCACGTCATGCCATTCCAGAACAGTGGATCCCATTCCATTTCCAATGGTATACACCAGACCGGCATCGATCAGGTCCTGTACACCTCCTAAACGGGATTCTGCAATTCCCATTACAGCGGAATCCAATGCTTTCCACTCATCCCTTCTCAGGGTAGCAGCATTGGTTGTAGGCATCGTCTTGTAATTATCCGGATCTACGGGATCGCCACCACTAAAAATAGTGACATAGGGCTTTCCATCTTTCCCAATCCATGGTTTCATCATCCCAACATCGGTACGACCGTTTGCGAGAAGCTCATTGGCAAAAGCACCTTGTGCTTGGCCATTATGTATTAAATCTACACTCATTTTGTCTCCTCCTTTCTTACATGATCCTGACCTTGATACGGCCAAGAGCGGTTAAATTAGCTGAATCACTCAAGTCAAGGGCCTCAAGGGCCACACCGATGATTGAATCAGGATAAGATGTCTCTGACGGTGCGTCAGCTGCATATACATTCAGGGCACCGGCTCCGTTCGACTCAAGGAAACTCCCGATTGTAGCGGTCTGGCCATCGGCCAAGAGAGCTTGAATCTGATCTCCCCGTCTTGGGATGATAACTTGAACTTTTGCACTGGCGGCATAATTGTCAGTGATAGCCTTTCCTTGAAGTTCGTCTTCAAAAGCGAACATAGGCAGAGCGTCGCCCGCAGCCGTGCTGTGAGCTTGAACAGTTCCTGCGCTGGTTAATTCCAGCAACATGCCAGGGGTGGTGGCAACTGCAGTAGCAGTGTACTCCTCCTGTACCTTGACATAGCTTTTAATAATAATGCTATTAGCCATTATTTATCCTCCTTCTTTTTGTAAGTCATTCCGGGAGGCAGAAGCTTTTCTTCTGTTTCTTCTCCAGGAGTCCCACCACCAACAGGACCCTGTCCTGAATAGTCTACGGGAGACTTGATTGATTTTGAAACACCTTCCAGGGTCGCATCATCCATGGCAATCAGGGTAGCCTCTACCCAAATGTCCTTGGTGTTGTCCAAGATGGACTTCACGAGTTCTGTTCTGTGTTCGTTATAAAGCTTCACGCCACCGCTTACTTCTACCTTCATTGCTTCGGGCATCAGTTCGGTGTAGTCCTCAATTTTGGTGAGGGTAGCTTTGAAAGTGGTAATCACTTCCTCGGCATTCACCTCAATAGAAGCTGGCTTTTCAACTTCCTTTGGGGACATTTTGTCTATGGTTCCCTCCTCTTGGGTAAGTAACCATTCCCTGTCGCCCGCAGTCCATTGGGTGCCCTTATTTGCAATAAGTGCGTCAACTTTAGCTTCACAACAGGGGGCACTGTCTTTACTCATTTTGCCTCCTTCGTTATCATTATTAATACTTGTGGTCCTGACCCCTGCTTTCATGGTCACGTAATCCACCTTCCTATGTACCTCAACGGGAGATTCCCCGATCACGACTTCGTTCGCATTAAGCGAGTAGTCCCGTTTATAAAGAGTGGTGCCCCCCAACTCACGATCCCGGACTTCATAGATAAAGTGATCAGCATACACCTCCTGTAGGTAATACACACGCTCACTCGTGTCCATGGCATCCAATTTCGATTGGAGGAGGGAAGTAGTTTCTCTGTACCCCTGCTCATTTGTGACAGGGCGTACAACATAACCTTTTTGATTCAGCTCTTTGAATGTTTTGAGCAAATCCATTTCAGGCATATCGCCTCCTTCCGCGTTTGCACGAATACCACAACCATCAGACCACGAACAGGCTCCTCGCTCCCCGGGCAGGAGAGCCAGATGATCCGGTTTGTAATTGCTGGCAATAGCTTCGTAGGTTTCACCATTCCACTCACCTTCAGTGAAAACGGTGTCGTTGAAAACTCCAACACTAACCTCCAAGGGCCTGCTTTGCCTAATATAGGTCAGGGCCAAAGGAGATCTTTCCTCAATTTTCGTAACATCAATCCAAACATCAGCTTTCAGACCATTCTCGTAGTGGGCATTAAAAACACGCCCTACAGAGTCTTTGTCCAATTGCTGCGGTGTATTTGCTGTTACGTTTTCGCCGTCTTCAGTGGGATGGGAGATCGTTACTGGAATTCCGTTCCATGCATGTAGACTTTGGGATAACTCCGCCTCTTGGTGGAGTATGGGCCCGTGACTACCATTGTGAACGCCCTCGACCATCATTATCACCGGGACAACCAAATGTGGTTTGCCATCCAAGGTTGTTTCCCGGATGACGTAACTGTTGGTCTTTACCGTATAGGCCAACATCTTTTCTTTTTTTATTGTTTCTTTCATGATATTTTGCTTTTATCAGGTGTACTGGCAATTGGAATTGCAATGCATCTACACGACGGGTGGACGGGAATCATGTGCTCTATCTCATTCAGAGTGAAGCGGTTACCGTGTAGACTAGAGCAACGGCTACATACTCTTTCGTCCCCCGCAGTGCTCCACTCCGCAATTACCTGAACGCCAAAGGCTTGCCAGGTTCTATACTCCATGATATTTGCTATGTGATGTGCACGTACAACTTCTGTTCTGGCCAACATCATCGCCCTGCGTTGTGCGGGAATATACCTACCCAGTGTGTCTGTGATTCCCAGTTCCCCTATTCCTGATCCATTTATCGTGGCCACCAGCTTTCTGGCAAGATACCGCATCCCGTCCCCGTCAACTATTCCCTGAGACAGCACCTTGCTGATTTGATTATCCATGGCAGCGGTAATGTTCTTTAATTCCGAGAACGTCCGGGTGAACATGATCGCTACGCGCTCGGCATGGAAATGTGCGGACATCATCGCCTCTGCTCCTCCACTTGCTTCCACCGTAGGTACATCATACCCTGCTTTTTTCAACTCGTACCGTGCACGTTGCACTCCTCTTTTATAACTGTCCCAGATATACATGTCAGTCCAAGGCGCCTCCGAAGAACCGGATAACCTGGGCATACGCTTTATTTCCAGCAATCCCTTTTCCTCCTGTTCCAGTAACCACTTCATGAAGGCCTCGACTTTGTCCTGTGAGGTGCCAAAAGCAAACTGACGGTATCCCGGTGGAGTGGTTTCAGTGAGAACATTCACACCCAATCCAAAACAATCCTGCTCCACCACGGCTTCTGTGATTACCCTGGTGAGATCACGGAACCTGCGATTCACATCGGCGACAAACGCATTTCTCAGCGTCAGCGTGCGCGTGGGATCGCTCTGGAACACTTGTATTGGTGTATATGTTGTTACTTCACTCATTCTTCTCCTTCTACTGGTGTTGGTCCTGCGTTTCCTGCGTCTTCATTTCCCATTTTATCCAGGAACTTTTCGATGTCCATTAATCCGGATGACATGGATTGTATTTTTGCGCGGTCATCCTCTTTCAATCCCATCATGTATTCCATGAATGCCTCTGGTGGCATCACGTACTGGGCAAGTGG
>JAUVDD010000371.1 GCA_030595525.1 Puniceicoccales bacterium | reverse complement strand
CCATAATCGGTGGCAAATTCCTGCAAGCGGCATTCTCCGGCCTGATCACAAATCGGGCAATCCAGCGGGTGATTGACCAAAAGAAACTCCATGACGCCCTCACGACAAGTCTTTACCTGATCGGAGTCGGTACGGACATGCATGCCTGGTGAAACTGTGGTCGCACAGCCGATAACCGGCTTTGGTACCCACATGATTTTCGGGCTGCCATCCTCGTTGAGCATGGGTTCACCTGTGGCACGATCGCGTCCGGGAGTTCCCATTTCGACCAGACACATCCGGCAATTTCCTGATACCGAGAGCTTCGGGTGATAGCAGTAATGGGGAATTTCCTTACCGACACTCTCAAGTGCATCGACAAGATTCGAACCAGCGGGAACTTCCGCTGCTTCGTTATCGATGTAAACCGTTACCGTTTCCTTTTTAATTTCTTCACTCATGGTTATTTATCCGCCATCGGCTGGTTATACCATGCGGAAGGACCTTGATTTGGCCTCCTCCGGGTCTTGCTTTGCTTTATCAATAAATTTGTCGCGGAATTTCGCTATAAAACTCTGGGTCGGCCAGGCACAGGCTTCACCGTGTGCACAAACCGTCCGGCCTGCGATCTGGTCTCCAATGGATGCCAGCAAATCGGCATCTTCTTCACGAGCACCACCATTGGCCATCCGGGTAGTGACTTTCTTCATCCACAAGGATCCTTCCCGGCAAGGTGTGCATTGGCCGCAGCTTTCGTGCGCGTAAAACGCGTTGATGTTGGCCAGGACCTCCACGATATCGACACTGTCGTCGATGACCACGACCCCTCCTGATCCAGACATTGAACCAGCCGCCATGGGGCCGTCAAAATCAAGGGGAACATCTTCGATTCCCCAGTCAAATTCCGTTCCATCCCGAAGCTTGCCAACAAAGCGTTCACCAGACCGCCATACCTTGGAAGAGGAACCTCCGGGAATGACTGCCTGCAGCGCCCGTCCGTCCCTCAGGCCACCACCGATTTTGTATATCAGGTCCCCGTAAGTGAACTGGCCGTTCTCCAGTTCGTAATAACCTGGATTCTTGACCATGCCGCTCAGGCACCAGATACGCGTACCGGTGTTGCCCGGCTTGCCGATCTTGGCGTATTCCTTGCCGCTCATCTCGACAATGTGCTTCACGTTGCACAGGGTCTCCACGTTATTGACAATGGTTGGACACATGTAGAGTCCCAGAGCTGCAGGAAAGTAAGGTGGCTTGATTCGCGGATAGGCACGTTTGCCTTCGAGGGATTCGATTAGTCCGGTTTCCTCACCACAGATATATGCTGCGGCACCGCGGTGCACCACAAGATCACAGGAATACCCGGATCCAAGAATGTTGTCTCCCAGGAAATTATTGGCACGAGCTTCCTCGATGGCGGCTTCCAGAATCTCTGCCCCAAGTGGCATTTCCTCACGAATATAAATAAATGCCTGAGCCGTTCCGGTCGCAAAGGCTGTGAGCATCATTCCTTCGATCAGCTGGTGTGGATCCTTATGGATGATCTGGCGGTCCTTGAAAGTTCCTGGCTCCGATTCGTCCGCATTGCAGATCAGGTAGATCGGTTTACCACTCTTGCGATCGAGGAATTTCCACTTCATCCCAGCCGGGAAGCCAGCTCCACCACGTCCGCGCACTTGGGAATCCATCACTTCCTGACAAAGCTCCTCGGGCTTGCGTTCAGCAACTGCCTTCTTGAGGACGTCATACCCGCCATTGCGCATGTAGCAGTCTATGGAAATGTCATAATCCGGCTGATCCGCATATTTTAGAATGATGCGGCGTTCGTCGGGGTGAATCTCGGTACTCTTTTTAACAGAATCCATATGCCTGGTCCTTTTCGATGAGCTGTCCTAGGATTCCGCTTGGGCGGGATCGATGGCAGGTGTCTCCTTTTTGATTTGCTCACAGATGGCTTCCACCTGCTCTTCGTTCAGGTTCTCGTACAGTTTGTCATCCACCATGGCGACCGGTGCTGTCCCACAGCTTGCCAGACATTCTGCAAACTCGACCGTTACCCGGCCATCAGGGGAGATATCGTCCAGTTCGGTATCAAACTCCTTCTTAAACTGGTCGCAGATCTTGTAACTGCCATTCAGAGCGCAGGACAGGGTCCGGCAGACCCGGATGTGGCGTTTGCCAATCGGGTGCTCGCGATAAAACGGGTAAAAGGTCACTACTTCGCGAACCTGTATCGGTGGTAATTCCAGCTTCTCAGCCACCCATTTCTGGGCTTCGAGGGAAAGGTAGCCCTTTTCCTTCTGGATGGCGTGCAGGATCATCATGATCGCGCTCCGCTTTTGCGGATAGCGAGGAATGACCTTTTCAATGTAGCTCAGCGTCTCAGGAGAAAGTTCGAATGCCATGGCTATCGGATATAAATGGGTTAGCGGTCACATTCTCCAAGAACGAAGTCCAGGCTGCCGAGCAGCACCGGAATGTCCGGAACAATATGTCCCGGAACCATCTTGGGAAGGATGGACAGGTTACAAAAACTGGGGGAACGAATCTTCATGCGGTAAGGAACACCTCCACCTTTGGACACAATATAGAATCCTAGGGCGCCTTTTGGGTTCTCTGCTTCAAAATATACTTCTCCGGCAGGAATCTGGGGTCCCTCGGTCACAATCATGAAGTTCTGGATCAGCTCCTCCATGCTGCTCATGATTTTGTCCTTGCGCGGCGGGAAAATCTTTTTTGCATCCTCGGCATACCACGGACCGTCCGGCATTTTCTCCACTACCTGGCGGATGATCCGGATACTCTGGCGCATTTCCTCCATGCGGACCAACCAGCGGTCATAGCAATCGCCGGTCGTGCCGATCGGCACAT
>JAUVDD010000279.1 GCA_030595525.1 Puniceicoccales bacterium | reverse complement strand
GCCGCAGCAGCGAGGACATATTCCCTATGGGAGGATGGAGGCGTGGCCACGTATACAGCATTCACCTCCGAGTCACCTATCAGGCTTTCTGCACAATCATACCATTTGGGGACATTGTGTCGTCGAGCATAGTCCTCCGCCAGTTTCCCGTTACGGCGCATGACTGCAACCAGTTGGGAGCCGTTCGCTTCCTGCAAAGCAGGACCACTTTTAACTTCTGTTACGTCCCCGCAACCAATGATTCCCCATCGTACTTCTTTCATAACAGGTTTACTTGGTAATTTGTTAATTGGTCCGGGTAAAGACAATCCAATGAATGAGTTTTTTTAACCATCGGATAAAAAAAGCCTGCAATTAAAGAACTTAGAGGCTAGAAAGGATTTTCCAATCAGGTTGATCTATGAAGATGAAGGATTCAGGAAAAAACGTACGGTATTTGGATTATGCTTCAACCTCGGATTCCGAGAAATACTTCTCGGATTCCGAACGGGAAATCCTCGATCAAATCAATCGTAGAGTGGCACTGCTCACGTCGCTGGACCGCATTATCAATTTTGTTTTTGAAAGCATGCAGCCGATTCGCAGTAGTGATCGGCTCGGATTGGCGATTATCGATAGAAATGGCAAGCGGGTTGTCTTGCGCCACGTGATCGCCGATTATTCCCCACTGAAATTGGATAAAGGATATTCCGCTGACCTAAGCACGGGTACCCTTAGAAAGGTTGTGGAAGAAAAAAGTATCCGGATAATTGATGATCTGGATATCTACTACATCCAGCACATGGAAAGCCATTCCAGTAAGTTGATTCTTGGTGAAGGTATACGATCAAGTATGACATGTCCTCTCTTTGTAGAGGATCGCTGTGTTGGCCTGATTTTCTGGAGTTCCAGAAAACCTAATACTTACGATGAAAAGGTTGTCCGACGGCATCAGGCTGTGGCGGAAAGACTAAGCCAGGCGGTGGGAAATGCATTTCTGATCGAACAGCTGAAAAATGTGAACAATGCCTATATGGATATGCTTGGTTTTGTGAGTCATGAGTTAAAAGATCCAATTGCCGTAATCATCACGAATGCAAACCTGCTGATTGAGGGATATCTTGGGGAAATGTCAGAGAAACAAAAGACCAAGCTATCAAATATGAGGGCAAAGGCCGAATATCTTCTGGGTATCGTTAAGCAGTACTTGAATCTGGCTCGCATTGAAGCGGGAAAGATTGAACCCTATCGAGTAAAGGTAAATGACATTGTCTCGAGTGTTGTGGAACCGGTTATCAGGATGCTGACAGTACCGGAACCTCCTCAGGAAATGATTTTTGAGAGAGATTTCCCTGATGCGGCGATCTCCATTGAATGTGATCCTGATTTGATCATGATCGTTCTATCCAATTTGCTTAGCAATGCGTACAAATACGGGGCTAAAGGTGGAAAAGTGCGGATCACAGTGGAATCAGATGAAAACGCAGTTTCGGTCTCTGTCTATAATGACGGGCTTGGATTCAGCGATGACGACAAACAGCGGTTGTTTCGCAGGTTTTCCAGGCTTCCTGCCCATCAGCGTTCTGGGAAAATAGGAACCGGGGTAGGGTTATACATGGCTTGGAATATCATCAACTCTCACGGAGGAACGATTCAAGCAGAGTCTTGTGAAGGTGAATGGGCAAAGTTTGGTTTTAAGCTGCCTGTAAAACCAGAGGAAAGCTAACGCTATTTAACTGTTTTGGACGGAACCAGCTTCTGCAGGTAATCCAGCCAGGATTCCATGCCAATTCCTGTAAGGGCACTCAGTTCAAATGTATAGACCCCTGGATGAACCCTTTGGATATATTCACGGAAAAGATCCAAATCCCATTGAAGATAAGGAATCAGGTCTGTTTTTGTGAGCACGGTTACTTGGGCGACTGAGAACAAGCTTGGATATTTCAATGGCTTGTCTTCTCCTTCAGTTGTGGAAAGTAATGCCACCTTGAAGTCTTCACCCAAATCGAAAGCCACCGGACAGATGAGGTTGCCTACGTTCTCAATAAAGAGAAGTTGCGTATCTTCATCGATGACTTCCGGAAGGGCATGGGCAATACGGTGCGCATCCAGGTGACAACTGTTCACTGTCTCTATCTGCGCCACTTTTGCTCCTTTGCCTTGCAGACGTTTTGCATCATTGTCTGTTTGCTGATCCCCTGTAATCACCGCACAGGACACCTTGCCTTCAAGGATTTTCAAGGTTTCTTCGAGTAGCAGGGTTTTGCCGGTCCCGGGTGCCGAAATCAGGTTGAGGGTGACAATTCCGCGTTCGTGTAGCCAGATCCGGTTCTGTTCTGCAAGGCGGTCATTCTCAGCAAGGACCTTCTGACCTAATTCCAGTCGGTGAGCAGAATGGTCATGTTTGTGCTGATGATGCCCATGATGGGCATGATTCGCATTCCCCTCTTCGCATCCACAATCTTTACACATCTCGAAAACTTCCTAATTTCAGGTTAATCCAGATTCCGTTTCACACAAGGTAATATCCGTACTGTCGGTGTATTCAAGGGATTGTATCATAAGGTCCCTTCCGCTAACGACATCAACCGCATTCGATCCGCAAGTCTGGCACCTCAAATATAACGGATCCGGTGACGAACGGGTTGCACAATCTCGACAGGTTACTTCGACGGATTGAAATACGATACTCAATACAGCTCCTTCGAGGAGGGTTTTTTCCACAGCAATAGGAAATGCGAATTCAAATGCCTCGCAGTCCACTCCCGACAAGGCGCCAATAGTGACGGTTACCTTATCGAGCTGTTTAATTCCATGCGATCGCATAAGTTCCTCGATCTGCTCGACCATAGTACTGGCTAATGAAAGTTCGTGCATTTATAGGATTTTGCGAATTAACAAATTCTTGGTAAGAGTTCTCCTCGAGGGACATCCACCAACCGGTGCCCCCCCGTGGTCGTATTCAACACAACACGGCCGGATTGGTCTGTAATCTCCCCGATCCAGGAGGCGTTAGCGCCCTGAGGCATCTGCCGCCAGGCTTCAATAATCTTAGGTGAGGCTTCAGCATTGCAGATCATGACTAACCTGCCTTCAGAGGGAAGATGGAGCATGTCAATTCCCAGCATTTCACAAACGGCATTAACGGTGGCATTTATTGGAAGGCTTTCCTCGTGCAAAAGAATTCCAAAAGCTTCTCCACCGGCTATTTCGTTGAAAATGGCAGCTAGTCCGCCGCGTGTCGGATCACGCATAAAGTGAACATCGGGAGCCCACTTCAGAGCGGCGTCAACCAGAGGCGTGACCGTGTCCGTATCACTTGCCACCTCATTACTGAACTGGATGTGGTTTCTTGCGACCATAACGGCAGCCCCATGGACACCTATATCGCCACTAGCC
>JAUVDD010000239.1 GCA_030595525.1 Puniceicoccales bacterium | reverse complement strand
AAAATAGAATTTGTCCTCTCTTGGCACTTTTTCAGCCTCGTAATAGGCATCCGCGTGTCTCAGGTCTATTCCATGCTTATTGTCCATTTCCAACACCTGAATCCAGTGAATTTGCGGATCCCTTGATTGATTGTTTTCTTCCACACAAGCGTAGACGCATTTGCGACAACCGATGCACCGGGAGACATCCAGAGCATAGCCAAAAAGAACGTCGTCTTGTGCGGGTGTGGCACTTACAGACACCTTTTGGTTAAACCGTTTTGAATAACGTCGCTCCCAGTTCTCCATCGTTTCAGCAAGCTTTTCCGGGGACATTTCCTTGAAATGTGTGTTGAAAAACGTGTTCATGGAATCCGCATCCCGCTTACATCCAGTAGCCGTATAGGTGGCTGCCAGTGCGAAAAGGGATTTTATTACATCACGGCGATTTATTGAAATTGGATCCAATACACTCTTTTTTTTCATCGGATATTCTCCTGTCGAATTGGGGCTGGAAGGGGTTTAATTGGTTGGAACGCAGGACTGTGAGGATTGTGACAATGAGCACATAGCAAGTATTCCTTTTGGCCGGACCATGATCCCGTTCTTCGGCCATGATCCCCTGCCATCCAATCGTTTTTTTGCTGAGCATGACATTGACCACAGAGCCGGTAGGATTCTTCGAAAGAAATCAGTCTTCCATCCGCTAAATGCAGCATGTCTCGATTTTTGGAATCGTGACAATCCAAACACCATCTGCTTTCGGATGCATGGTCGAAAAACACCGTATCATGAAAATCCACTTCTCGTGGAGCCGTATCGACTTCATCCTCCTCAAAATGACATTCGGAACATGGGAAAATTCCTTCGCTGAATGGCGGGGGGGCTACGGCAAGCACTTCCTCAGTATTAGCCTCTGCTTGACGCTTGCTTTCGGGTGGTCCAATCGGTTCTGAAGCAAACAAAAATGACATTGCCAGTACGACAATGAGTGAAATTCCTTTGATGAGCTTATTCATGATTCCGGGGTTATTTTAAGGCGTGAGTACCATCGAGCAGGATTCCATTAGCGTTGACTATTACGTCGCAGGATTTTAATCCTACCGCATGAAAAAACTTATTTTGACTCTTTCGTGTGCCATGATCCTCACAATCACTCCTGCTCTTCTTCAGGCTAAAACAGGTGAGGAATTGTTTTTGAAGAATTGCAAGGCTTGCCACGGGACTGATGGCAAGGGCCAGACAGCGATGGGGAAAAGGCTTAAGATCAAGGATTACACCAAAGCGGAAGTTCAGGCGGATTTTACTGATGAGTTTATGGCAAAGGTAATAAAGGAAGGAATCAAAAACGAAAAAGGCAAAAAAGTCATGCTTCCCTTTGAGAAGAAAATGACGCCCGAAGAAATTGCCGAGGTCGTCGCCTACGTCCGTTCCTTGAAGGAATAGGGATGTTTTAAATCCAACCGCGAAGATCATCAGGATTCCTCCGGTTTATCGTTTGTTGCCTGTTTTCCCCGGATATACGAGAATATCAAGGAAACAATAATCATTATGCTTCCTAGAGCAAGGAACGTAATGATTCTGTAATGACTTTCCAATTTGGCTGTTCCTATCAGAACCACGTATAGTGCAGTCAACAAGAGAGTGCTGTGACCCATCCACCTGTATTTCCGGTTTCCGAAAAACAGGAATAATCCGTAATAGAATAATGACAAAGCCACCCATGCCACTGCCACAAATTTATCTGGTGCGAGATAGAACAAGGCATATGGCAAGACAGCGAAGGCAATCGCCAGGTAAGCGTTGCGCATGAATTCAGTCTGCAGAGTAAGGCGTTCCTTTTGCCAGTTTAGGATCCTGGCGCTTACCAGGGCAACAATGCCGAATCCGATGCTCATCCCCTGCTCCCCATGGGACACGGCGATGTAACCAAGGATTATTCCGATAAAGATAAGGCAATTTGCCAGGATTATGAACTTCGAGGAAAAATAGATGGCCGTGGCGATTACGATCAGGCTCTGTAGTGACAAGGCGACAAAAACCTCTGGGGAATCAAACCATTTGATAAGGGCGATACTTAAGGCCATGTAACCGGTCATGGCATACATGAAGGTATTGAAACTGCTTTTCTCGCGCGTCCAGAATACGAAAGCAATTCCCAGCAATACAACCGCCATGACCAACTGAGACACTATCAATTGTGATTCAAATCCAAGCAGGTGATGCAGAAAAAACACTCCATATCCTAATCCACACATTAGCAGTCCACCCACCTGCACTGGCGCATCTTCCTGGGTTCGATCGGGTCGAAGCATTACAGCATAACTGAAAACCAGGATCCATAAAGGTATGCTAAAGACAATTGGGTATCCTTGTATCACGATTCCCAATGGATTCCCAATTACCGGATTGCCGATTGCCCAAATTGAATAGGTCAACATTAACGCCGTAAAAACGACCGGTGTGAGCGATCTCCAGTTTCTCTTTAACTGGGCATAGACTCCTAATGCTGCTAATCCAGTTAAGGTTACACCAACAAAAACTGCTGAACCGATAGCCAATGCCGAACCGCATCCAGTCAAAATGGCCATTACGAAAAGAACCTGTGAGTTTCTGCGCCAGGCAAGGATAAGATTAATGCCAATGGTCAATATGAGAACACTTTGCCCCAACAAGGAGTTGGTGCCCAAAGCAGCTGTTTCCCCAAAATAAAACAGGCGGATACTGGCAAAAAACAGCAAAAGAATCCCTGCTCCACGCAGGTACTTGGAAATCACTTTAAAGGATTTCCGTGATAATTGGGCCACTGAAAACACTAATATACTGGCCACATATCCCGCCAACGAAGGTAACCAACTTGGCAAGCTTGCAAATGGAAGAGAGAGCAGAAAGCCCATTCCGATTGCCAACGCTACAATCCCGATGAGAGCGAACCATGTCTGACCCACCTCGAACTCAAGTGATTCCCTTTCCGGTTCATTATCTTGTTTTGGTAGAACATTATCCTGAACAGGTTCCACCTTCCTTTCGGCAACACTTGTGGGTAATGAGGCTATTCCCAGTTGTTCCTCAACGCGCTTTAATCGCGTGGTCAAATCTTCGACGACGGCCCGCAGGTCGCCTCCATTTTCCTTATCGGGGTGGCTGTTCATGGGGGAATACACCTAAGCTGGTGTACACTTCCTGTTTGGAGTTGTATTGATTTGGTTACCGATGGAGTAATCGAAAACCTTAAGAGCGCTATTAGAAATATGAATGGCATGCTGGTTTAGCAAGCTCATTCTTTAGATATCCCTAAAACGTCTCCTCCTCCTGCCAATTTATCGATTTCCTAAGGATTGCCTTGACCCGCCCCATGCCATCCATTCTCTTTCTTACCTTACTTGGCGGGCTGTGGCGCAGTCTGGTAGCGCACTTGCATGGGGTGCAAGGGGTCGCTGGTTCGAATCCAGTCAGCCCGACCACGCTTCGCTCTGCGCCTTAGACGGCAGTCGAAGGCGGGAACTTACGCATGGCGCAGCTATTGTGAGAGATGCCGATAAATCGATTAGTATTATATTTACTTTTTCGGATCTTCACCATTTTTTCGAGTCCCATGGCAATCAAAGAAACCAATTCTCTGAAACGTATCTCGAGATTGATCAATCTGACTCGCATCCAGTGTGTTGGCATCCTTTCCGTACTCGGATTATTATTCAT
>JAUVDD010000189.1 GCA_030595525.1 Puniceicoccales bacterium | reverse complement strand
AATCGTCTCAATTGCTCTGTTTGTAGGGATTTTACTCGTTCTTCAGCAAATTTCTTCACGAAAACAATCGAAGGCTTGACCCCTGACTTAAGAAGACCACATTTATCTTTTTTAGGAATTTCACTATGAGCAGTAGTAGTCGACGCAGAATCCACAAAGGAGAAGAAAGCTCCGATATCAACATCTCCCCGATGATTGATATGGTCTTCATTCTTCTGATTTTCTTTATTGTTACCACGGTCTTCGTTGAAGAAGAGGGTATTGGTGTCGATAAACCAACCCCTTCCTCCGAGCCGCAGGAACAGTCAGACGATGAGCCCATCATGCTGAAAGTGACGGAGGCAAATCAGATCCTTTTCAAAGGAACCTCGATCAGCCTGAACCGGGTGGAATCAGTCGTTAAGAACGCCTTGTCGAAAAACGATGAACTTCCAGTCATCATGCAAGTGGAGCGAAACGCCCTTTCCGGAACAATGATTAAGGTCATGGATCGGGCAAAATTGGGTGGCGCAGATAAAATTTCCGTAACGGCAATCGATTCGAAGTAACTCCTGGATCAGCCGAATACTTTCTTAAAAGGGCACTCAATATTGAGTGCCTTTTTTGTTTGTATAGAGATTGAAGACATCTCGAGACTCCTGGCGCAAAACATCCTGACTAACTGCGATTCCTCTCTCCTTGAGACCATGGATCCAGTCAGCGGGCATTGGCCCTTCGTCAAATTCAGTAAGGGATTCAACATCTTCCCGACGGGCGCCGATAACCACGCGATTGATTCCGGCCCATGGGCATGCACCGTAGCACATGGCACAGGGTTGAGCGCTGGTTACCAGGACAAAGTCGTGATCTTCGGTATCCAGACGGAACCGCTGTAATCTTTGTTGAGCCAGCATGAAAGCCATCATTTCCGCGTGGGCGGTCGAGTTGTTCAACGGCACAACCCGATTTACTCCGAGGGAGATGACCTGGTGTGACTGGGTATCAAAAATCGCTGCCCCAAAGGGACCCCCAGTCGATTCTTCCACGTTGCGAATAGCCAGATCCAGAACCATCCGCATTTTATCCTCATCGGAAGGATAGGACTCTTTCAGATCACTGACAAATCCCGACATCCATTCCGGAAGCGAAAGGTGAACGGAAAGTTTGATATCTTGGTCATCCATATCAGCTCATTGAACCCGATTGGTACCGTTCAGGCAATCCCTAGTTGAAGGGGATTTCCATTGACGAAATAGCTAACAATTTTAGCATAAAATGCAATGAGAGGGAAAACGAGCCCGATGGTGATTGTGGTCGGGGCTGGACCTGTTGGTCTGGCTACGGCGCTGTCCTTGCATAAACGCGGAGTTCCAGTTGAGATCGTTGAAAGGGATGACCGACCCGGAACGCACAGTAACGCACTTGCCCTGCATCCAAGGTCTACGGCGATGCTGAAAGAGTGGGGGATTCTGGGGAGCCTCGAAGCAGATACGCTTCAAATCAAAAACCTGGTTTATTGTGATTTAAACGGGCCGAGATACAACTTGGATTTGACCAAAATCCCTGGTCAGGAGTCAGGATTATTGGTGTTTGGGCAGGATCATTTGGAGGCCGCGCTGATTGGACCATTGGAAAAAGCGAATGTACCGATCCACTGGAATTCACGGCTCTCCGGATTGAATCAAAGCGAAGACAAGGTGGAGGTGCACTTGGAAAAGTTGATTGAGAGCATGAGTGGATATGCGATGGCTCGTTTGGAATGGCAAGTGGATCGGGAAATCACAGCTCGTTGTCGATATTTGATCGGAGCAGATGGACATTTTTCGATGGTTAGGCGAGGATTGGGGATAGATTTCCCGAAAGTTGCTCCGGCTCAAAGTTTCGCTGTTTTTGAATTCAAGACCGATTACGCGCACAATAATGAAGCAAGGATCGTCTACACCGATGAGGGAACGAATGTGATGTGGCCGCTTCCTGGTGGTTACTGTCGCTGGGGATTTGAGATCGATGAATCTGCGGCTGAGAAATACTCGCGTGAAAAGGATCGATTATTTGTTCAAGTAGGAAACCAAGGCTATCGTACGCTCGAATCCAGCATGTTGAATGAGCTTTTGGCAACCCGGGCACCCTGGTTTGATGGGTCAATTGAACGATTTAAGTGGCGAATGATCGTCCGTTTTGAAAAGCGATTGGCTCCCAGATTTGGTCGTGATCGCGTATGGCTGGCTGGAGATGCCGGACATGTCACTGGTCCAGTTGGGATGCAGAGCATGAACATTGGCATGAAGGAAGGCCGGGAATTGGGCAATTGTGTCGCCGATTGTCTGGAGGGGAACAACGAAACCGCTGTGCTCGAGGCGTATAACTCAAAAAGGGAAATGGAATGGCGTGCTATTATGGGATTGAGCAAGCACTTCTCAGTACGTGACGAGACAGATTCGTTTCTAGAACACAATGTGGACAAGCTGTTTGGCTCGATCCCGGCATCCATCAATTCACTGCCACAGATCGCGGATGCACTCGGAATGGATCTGGTTAGCGTTTAGGCCAGTTGCGGAGATTTTTATAAAAAAAAGGGCACCTGTCGGTGCCCCTTTTCATTGTTGCTGAACAACAAATACAGAAATGTTTAGAATATACTGAATGCGACGGTTACACCGGCCATGACGATCGAAACCATACTCATCAGTTTGATGAGAATGTTCAGCGATGGGCCGGAAGTATCCTTGAACGGATCACCGACAGTGTCACCGATGACAGTGGCCTTATGGATGTCGCCACCCTTACCACCAAGGTGACCTTCCTCGACGTACTTTTTGGCGTTATCCCATGCGCCCCCTGAGTTGGCCATGAAGACTGCCAGTACAAAGCCACTGGACAAGCCACCGGCCAACAGACCGAAGACACCAGGAACACCGAATACGAGACCAACGGCGACCGGTACCAGAATCGCGATAGCGGATGGAAGGATCATTTCCTGTTGGGCTCCCACCGTGGAGATCTCCACGCAGCGAGCGTAATCCGGCTCAGCTTTACCAGTCAGAATTCCTTCAATCTCACGGAACTGACGGCGAACTTCTTCCACCATCTTCTGGGCAGCGCGACCGACAGCATTCATTGTCAATCCACAGAAAAGGAAGGCCATCATGGATCCGATGAAGAGACCGATCAGTACTTTCGGATTCATCAATGTGACTTGGAAGTAGTCCATGAACTGCATCAGGTCGAGGTGGCGAACTGCTTCGGCTTCGGAAATTTCAATCCCATTCGGGAAAGTGAAGCTCTTGCCCTTTTCCAACAAGTGGATCAGTCCAATCTTGAGTTCTTCGACATAGGAAGCAAGAAGGGCGAGTGCTGTTAGCGCAGCTGAGCCGATTGCGAAACCTTTACCGGTTGCAGCGGTTGTGTTGCCCAAAGCATCAAGAGCGTCCGTACGGGCACGAACTTCCGGGCCGAGGCCACTCATTTCAGCGTTACCACCTGCATTGTCCGCAATTGGCCCGTAAGCATCCGTTGCCAAAGTCAATCCAAGGGTCGAGAGCATACCAACAGCGGCGATACCGATGCCGTATAAGCCCTGGCTGATATTGCCTGTGCCGAAGTGCCAGTCACCGGAAGCAAAGCAATAGGCAAGAGTGGTGCCCACAACAACTGACATAACAGGAATTACCGTGGAAACAAAACCTACACCCATACCGGAAATAATTACGGTCGCTGCACCTGTTTTACCAGCATCGGCGATTGACCGGGTTGGGGCAAACTCGAGACTTGTGTAGTACTCTGTGGCTTTGCCGATCACAATACCGGTAACCAGACCGGTAACAATCGCACCCCAGATCCCCATCCAATTGGGCATGTCGAGGGCCTTGAGAACTCCGAAGGACGCGATTACGATCAATATGGAACTGACATTAACGGCACGACCCAGTGCGCTCATCAACTCGCGTTGATTAGCGCCGGGCTTCGTTCTTACCGCATAAACACCGACAATGGAAAGCAATGTACCAACAGCAGCGATGATCATTGGAGCGATGACCGCCTTATACTGAATATCAGGATCACCCAGTGAATAGGCTGCAGCACCGAGGGCGGCGGTGGCCAGGATGGACCCGCAATAGGACTCGTACAAGTCTGCACCCATGCCGGCTACGTCACCAACGTTATCACCTACATTGTCAGCGATTGTCGCTGCATTACGTGGATCATCCTCGGGAATGCTCGCTTCAACCTTGCCAACCAGGTCAGCACCAACATCGGCTGCCTTGGTGAAAATACCGCCGCCGACACGAGCGAACAAGGCCTGCAGGGAGGCGCCCATTCCAAAGGTCAGCATGGTAGTGGTGATGATG
>JAUVDD010000172.1 GCA_030595525.1 Puniceicoccales bacterium | reverse complement strand
TCGAATATCTTGACAATGGGATCGTTCGTATCGGGATTGATCTTTCTATCGGGGGAGCAATTACCTATTTTGCAGACAAGGAAAACGGCATCAACATGGTCAACAGCCATGACTGGGGTCGGCAGATCCAGATGTCCTTCTATTGCGGTCCAAAGCCATTTGAACCGAATGGCAAAAAGCCTAAACCAAACTGGGCTCAGCTGGGATGGAATCCCATTCAGTCTGGCGACTGTTACGGCAATCGTTCAAAGGTCATCGATTTTTCCAACGATGGGAAAACGCTTTATGTAAAGTGTATTCCCATGCACTGGCCATTGGACAATGTTCCGGGCCAGTGTACATTCGAGACATGGATCCAACTGGAGGGAGCCACGGCGATCGTCCGTTCAAGGATTAATAATCAGCGGGATGACATAACCCAGTATAATTCCCGTTCACAGGAAGTTCCCGCTATCTACACCAATGGTCCCTGGTATCGACTTATTACCTACACAGGGGACAAACCGTTCACTGGAGATACATGGACAGAAATTCCCATCAAAAAGAAGGTACCGGGCCAATTTCCCTGGAGCCGTTTTCAAGCCACTGAAAACTGGACAGCTTTGGTCGACGAGGAAGGACATGGCTTGGGCGTCTGGACACATGGGACCAGTAAATACCTGGGCGGATTCGCTGGGGGAAAGCCCGGAGCTGGCGGCCCCAAGGATAACCCGACCGGCTATATCTCCCCTATCAATGATGAGATTATTGATCATAACATAAAGTACGAATACACGTACCACTTGATTGCCGGCACTATCAACGAGATAAGGAATTACGTCTACGAACATACTTCTGGCCCGATTACGGAATGGGAATTTTCCTCTGGTCGACAACACTGGACTTATAGGAACGCTAAGGATACTGGTTGGCCAATCCGTGGTGGCCTCAACATTCTTCTGGATCAATCAAAACCTGAAGTGATCAGCCCTATCGGATGCTGGCAGGCTGAAGACATTGACTACATTGAAATCACTGCTGCTTTCAGTTCAACCGGGAATCAAGCTCGGCTGAGTCTCACCCCAATTGACAACAGCACTTCCCCAACAGTGATTCCTTTTAAAGTATATCCAGACGGCAAAATGAGGACTTACAAAGTCAAGCTGGAGGAGGCCGACACACCGGAGTCTATCAAGCAATTTGTGATACTGCCCTCACTGAAAGGATCCGAAGGCACAATTCAGCTAACACGAATAAAACTGGTCCAGTAACTACCGCCCGATATTGTTTATATTATGCTCTGACTTAGGCTGGATTGCATGTGCTTCACCCAGCATCTTTTTACGAAGATCCACGAAGGGATAATCTCTCTCGTCCTTGGCCGGATCATAATCCGGATGTAGTGAAGGCAAGTACCGGTCCGCCACATTCGTATCCAACCATTGGTTCAGCTCAGTAAATAACTTCTTTGTCATTGCCGGTCGTTTACCAACCAGATCGTTCAACTCCGACTTATCCTTTTCGATGTCGTAAAGGAACAACCGACCAGACCAATCGTAGATCAGTTTGAATTTCCCTTTCCGGATGGCCGAATGCGGTGTAAGCGACCTGTTGTCGATTGGATTACGGACAATGACATTGAATGGATAATGCCAGAAAAAGGTATCACGATCGTAGGACGATTGCCCTCCTGAATGATCATGAATCAAACCCGTCAGACTGCGACCGTCGATGGCGGGTTCATCACTGGAAGAATAAAACGGCTTCGGATCTATCCCTGCCAAATCCAAGATTGTCGGGAAAATATCATTACAATCGACGGGTCGATCCACCCACTGTCCGGAAGGGATTTCCCCTTTCCAATAGAAAAACAAAGGAACACGGATTCCGCCTTCGTAGACCATTGCCTTTCCACCTTTCAGCGGGGCATTACTGGTGGCGCGGGTATCATCTGCCAGCGTGGCTTGATTAAGTGGCCATGATACGCCTCCGTTATCACTCATGAAGACGATCAGGGTATTCTCCAGCTGACCGGTTGCCTTCAATGCATCGACAACTGCAGCAACAGAATCGTCCATGCTTTTTGCCATGGCGGCATAAGTTGCGTTCGTATGCCTGTTCCATCCCTTGGTGGACTTAGCTTCAAAGTACTTGATGTCTTCTTTCTTTGCTTCAATCGGAGAATGCAATGCGAATTCGCAAAAATACAGGAAGAAGGGCTGGTCGGGATTCTTCTTTGAGTGAGACCGGATGAATTGACTGGCCCTGACTGCCAAGTCATCCGTCAGGTATTCCTCTCCTGTATCCTTGCCAGCTTTACCAGAGTACAAACGGTCCTGATTCATTTTTGGATGGCGTAACTTACTTTTGTTCCAAATATCCTGCCAATCAAAGTAGGTGGATCCACCGGCGTCCGAATAGGCCAATTCCTCAAACCCCTGATCTGCTGGCTGATACCCCTTGGATCCATGTCCGCCCAAATGCCATTTCCCGATGAAAGCCGAACGGTAACCATTCTCATTGAGTACCTCAGCGAGAGTGGTTGCATCCCTTCCGGTGTCGCCTGGCTGCCCTGCTGGGAGTGCCTGTAGTGAAATGCCATTCCAAAGGGCTTTTTCACCCGGAATTGTATCTCCCCAGAAAAGAGCGTCTTGTGACAAATAACCCTCAGGCGTTTCCATTCCCTGGTTATAAAAGGTTTGGACCATATCCGGCGTCGCCGTGGTGTATCCAATTTTCCCGGCATAGCGTCCGGTCAAAATACTGGCCCGTGTCGGGGAACATAAGGGGCAGGCATAGGCTTGGGAAAAAGCAGTCCCTTCCTTTGTTAATTGATCCAGGGCAGGCGTCTCGTAAAACTGCTCCTCAACAGGTGTGCCAGTCAACTGCTCAGCAAAGGCTCCCAGGTCCGTATAGCCCGTATCGTCGGCCAGTATCAGAACTATGTTGGGCTGCTTTGCCGAAACGATGTTGGATAGCAGGATTGTGCAAATACTAAGGATGCAAATAGAGGTATATCTTTTCACGATCATTACTTTGTTTGAAATTTAAAACTGTAATTGCCCGAAGTGAGCAAAGTTGCAGGCATTGCACCAACAGGTTTCATGTCAGGAGGAGGGGTTAACCGGGCAGTCGTATTGGGAGGAACTGTGGCTTTCAGATAAAGAATGCCGTCCTTTTCCAACTTCCAGGAAACGGCGATTTTTCCCTGCGGGGAATCGTAACTTCCCTTAACCCAGGTCACGTTCTCCGTTGGACGAGGGGCTATTGTAAATGACTTCCATCCCGGTTCCAGCAAACGAATCCCAATGTAGTTTTCAAACATCCACTCACAAACGGCTCCAAAGGCGTAGTGACTAAATGAATTCATTCTTTCATTACTGGAACCCTCACCCTTTATGTAACTGTTCCAGCGTTCCCAGATCGTTGTAGCGCCATTTTTCACTTCGTATCCCCATGATGGATACTCCTGGCTATGCATCAATTTTCCAGCCAGCGCGTGTTGTCCACTCTTCGTAAGTGCTGGCAACAAGTGTCGAGTTCCCAGGAATCCAGTAGCCATGCGATCTCCGTTCTCCTTAATTAGTCCAGCAAGCTGTTGGCCAGCTGCCTCTATCTGGTTCGCGGGAATTAAATTCATAAACAGCGCGATGGCATATGCCGTCTGGGTATGCACTGACAATTTACCGTTACCCTCAATGTACTGATTATGGAATGATTGCTCGATTATTCTCCGAAGCTGTTGATAGTATTTTACGCGATCAGGCTTCCCCAGCACATCAGCCATGTCAGCCATCATTTCAGCACAATAGGCATAGTAACATAAATCGATATAGGACAACGGTGTTGGCTGATCCAGATTGAGCCAGTCTCCCCATGTTTTACCTTCCTCAAGTCCAACGGCTTTGGGATCACGCTGCTGACGAAATGTCATGAAAATTTCCATACTTTTCCAGCTATCCTCGACCACTTGTATATCTCCATAGACTTGCCAGATGGTCCATGGGCAAATGACCCCAGCGTCCATCCATGCCGTACCATGTCCTGGACCGGGACGCATGAACGGCCTTGGGGAAAATCCCGGATAAGCACCGTAGTCCCATTGTGAATCACGAAGATCTACCAGCCATTTTTTGTAGAATGCTGATATGTCAGCGTTATACGTCGCCGCGTTGACAAAAATCTGGGCATCTCCTGTCCAGCCGAGCCGTTCATCGCGCTGGGGACAATCTGTCGGCACTTCAAGGAAATTGGAACGCTGAGTCCAGACGATGTTCTGATAAAGCTTGTTCAGCATCGGATCTGAACACTCAAAACTTCCCGTCAAGGGAGTATCGGAGTGCAAAACCAATCCAGTTACCGCTTCCAGATCCGGCTTATAATCCAGTCCGGCTAGCTCAATGTACTGAAATCCGTGATACAGGAACTGAGGTTCCCAAGTTTCGTATCCCCCACCACCTTTCATGATGTAAGTGTCGGTTGACCGTGCACACCGGAGGTTAGCCGTCATTAAGGTTTCATCAGGTCTAACCATTTCTCCAGTACGAATGTGGATCTTTGATCCCCGTTTCCCCTTTACCTTGATGCGGGGAATTCCTGAA
>JAUVDD010000044.1 GCA_030595525.1 Puniceicoccales bacterium | reverse complement strand
AAGGCTTCCCGTCATTCCAAAGGCGAAACTGGCTAACAATCCCATCAACAGGGCTGCCCGCAGAAAGCCTGCGTCCGGATCGGTCAAGGCCTGCCAGAAATCACTCATTTCCTTCCCCTATTCCATGCTCGTGGCAATGACAGTGATCACCGTGTATGACTGCTTTGACATTATCGCCATACAAGCGTTTCAATGCGTCGTCCTCGACACTCTCCAACGGGTGCAGTACGGCAGTTTTTTTCACACAAAGAACCTCATCAACCAGGCTGGAGACGAATGCCGCGTCATGAGAGACCAATACAATGGTCATCCGCCTGTGCAACTCCTTCAAATGTCCCAGCAACTTTGCCTCTATGTGTGCATCAACCATGGCAGTTGGTTCATCCAGCAAAAGAATTTCCGGATCATTGACCAAAGCCCGGGCGATTAAAGCCCGTTGCTTCATGCCACCTGAGAGCCTGATAAACGGCTCCTTTCGAAGTTCCAGCAAGCCGACTTCCTCAAGCGATTGCTCTGTGGCTATGTGATCTTTTTTTGAATAAAAACCCAATCCGGATGATTTCAGACGACCCATTCGGACAATTCCTTCAACATCGATAGGAAACAACGGATCGATTTGTATCTGCTGTGGCATGTAACCGACCCGAGTCCTTGCAGTCCGCGGATCTCTTCCGAGGACTTTCACCTCCCCTTTTTGATAACCGACCAGTCCAAGTAACACCTTCAACAAAGTGCTCTTCCCTCCGCCATTCGGGCCAACCACACACAGTGTCTCCCTTTCGGGCACCGAAAAGGTGACATTCTCCAATACGGTTACTGAACCATATCGAACCAGCACATTTCTGCACTCAATGACAGAAGGATTGTCCATACAGTCTCAAAGATAAATGGTTCGAATCACCGATGCCGAGCCTTAATCTTTTCTAAATGATTCCGCCAAGGCAGTTCCTATCTTGAGTAAATTTGATTCCAGCTCAACTGACATCGGATCAATTTCCACCAGTTCCGCTCCGATGGCGTTGGCCAGAATCTCCGCATGGCGTCGACTTTCCTGTGGCTGCACGAATATAGTCTGTACCCGATCCCTTTTTGCCTGGGTAATCAACTGGTGTAACTGCCTGACCGACGGGCCTTGATTGGATTCGGCAATGGTGATCTGCTCCAGTCGATATCGATCAGCAAAATACCCAAGTGCCGGATGATAAATATAAAAGGCACGGCCATCATAGGCCTTCAATTGGACGAGCAGCTCTTTGTGCAATTTCCATAAACGAGATTTATACTCAGAAGCAGCCCTTGCGAATCGCTCCCTGCTCTCCGGTCGAAGCGATCCCAGTTCGTCCGCAACCACCGTTGCCAAACTCATCAATCGTACCGGATCCAGCCAAATATGGGGATCTTCTCCGTGCAGGGAACCAGCTTCCTCATCATGTTCGTGCCCGTGATGATGGTCATCGGCGGAATCCTCGGATTCAACCAGTTCAACAACCTCCCGCAAGTCACAGATCCTCATTTCAGGGTATTGCGCCTGAATCTTGCCCATGATGACTGTTTCATATCCTGCACCGATCCGGAAAAACACCTTTGCACCTGACAACCATACAATTGAGGAAGGTCTGGGTTCAAAAACTGAGCAACTGTCTCCTTCCCTCTGCAAGGATCTCACCTCTACAGCATCTCCCCCGATCTCACGTACCAAAGTTTCCAATGGGAGCAGGCTCACGCCAACTCGGATCGGCTCACCCTGCAAGCTCCATGCACTGGAAATTAATAAAACCGTCAGAATACATCTTCTCAGCATACTCTATCAGGAATTCCGATTTTCCGTGAGGTCAAGGTCGGACTCCAACTAATCTCCACAGTTTCGAATAGCCTATTTCAGGATTTTCCGTTACCGTTCACTTTATGGAATGGTTTCAATTGCAAGGATTATGGGACCACGGCTTAGCCACGACACTCCTGGTCTTTCAGCTGGCAGGATTTTTCCTGGCATCCCGGGTCATCCTCAGCAACCGGTCCACTCACGGGACGATAGCGTGGTCAATCAGCCTCGTTCTGCTTCCTCTGGCTGCAGTTCCCTTGTATATTCTGTTCGGACGAGATCGGCTCCATTCGTATATTGCTGCCAAGCGGCTTGTTGATTCAGAGTTTTCCCGCCAACATCCCCATCGGGCACTGGCGCATGTCGATACCTCAGGTTTCAAGTGGATTGTTCTCTCGCAGTTGGTTTCAGCTAAAGGCCTGACTCAGGGGAATTCGGTCAACTTGTTCTTCAATGGAAGGGATGCTTTTGATTCATTTATGGAAGGGATAGAACGGGCCAAGGACTACATTATCTTCCAGTTTTTCATTTTCAGGGACGATTCTGAAGGGCGTCAATTTGTTGATCGATTAAAGCAAAAAGCACAAGAAGGTGTTCGCGTCTTCTTTCTGGTCGATGCTATTGGATCCAAACACCTGAAAAAAGGGTTTTTCAGGGAACTGGAAGAGGCGGGGATTCAAGTTGGTGTATTTTCTCCAGGCAGATCCCTTCGCGGTCGACTGCGCTTAAATTTCCGCAACCACAGGAAAGTGGTAATCGTTGATGGCCAGGAAGCATGGATGGGTGGTAATAATATCGGCGAGGAGTATGTCGGAAAGGATCCTCGTTTTGGATCATGGAGGGACACCCATGCGCACATCAGGGGAGATGTTATCGATGCCATTCAGCTGGCTTTTCTGGAGGACTGGTATTGGGTCACAAGAGCCATGCCAGATATGAACCGGGATCAAGTACCGGAGGAACCCGGTGACATACAGGCCCTCTGTCTGGCAACTGGTCCGAGCGATCCTGAGGACACGTGTACGCTGGCTTTTGTACACTTGATCAATCGGGCTCAACACCGACTCTGGATCCACAGTCCGTATTTTGTTCCTTCTGAAGAAGTGATTGTTGCACTACAATTGGCGACAATGCGAGGTGTGGACGTCCGGATCCTGATGCCTTCAAAAATGGACCACCGGATGGTCTGGATCAGCTCCTTTTATTTCAGTTCTCTCCCCCAATTAAACAACGTCCGGTTTTTCCGGTACAACCATGGGTTCCTGCACAGCAAGATGCTCCTGCTGGATGATGAAATTGTCGCGATGGGAACGGTGAATTTCGATAACCGGTCTTTCCGGATCAATTTTGAATCCACTCTGGTACTCCAGCATCCAACTGTAGTTAAAATTTGCGACAAACAGATGCGAATGGATTTCGAAAACTCGACCGAGGATCCAGTTGATCCATTGGCCACCAAAAGCATTGCCTTCAAACTGGCGGCAAGAGCAACGCGACTACTATCGCCCTTACTGTAGATCCATCAGTACCAGACCTCATCCAGGAACAATCCTTCGGCGGGTGCTGTTTGTACAAGATTTGTCCGACAGAGCGATTCAAGAATCTGCGGAATTTGATCCGGATTCAATTTCCCGATTCCGACATCAAACAAGCATCCAGCCAGGCTCCTGACCATCCTGTACATGAATCCATCAGCTTCCGCCGACAAGAAGACCTTATTCTCTTGTCGTTGTATTTTCAATACACGCAGATCTTTTACCGGATCATCTTTCCTGTCATCCTTTGGATTGGCACTGAATGAGGTAAAATCACGCTTTCCAGTCAAAAGTGAAGCAGCCACATTCATAGGTTCAATATTCAGGCGCCTGTTACCAGTAGACCAGTACCAGCGAATACCGAACGGATCTGCCCTGCCCTCATGATACTGGTAAATGTATCTTTTTCCCACTGCGGAAAACCTCGCATGGAAATCGTCCGGCACGATTTCCGCCTTATAGACCTGGATCGTCTCGGGGAACCCGGTCCTCAAAGCCTTTAGCAAAGTCTCCGATCCGTGTTGCCACTCACCATCAAAATGGAATACTTGTCCACGTGCATGAACTCCGCTATCTGTTCGACCCGAACCATGAATTGTGGTTTTCTTCTCGAAGATCACCTTTAAGCGTCGCTCAATAAAATCCTGAACGGTATTCCGACTTGGCTGCGACTGCCATCCCTCGAACTGAGTACCGTCATAGGCTACTGTGCATTTCCACCGCATTCCTTAATACTCCTCGTCTTCAAAAGGATCCGGTAATTCGGGTGTCGGAAGATTCATATCCAGCCAATCCTGCAGAATGAGCGCCGCTGCCCCGGAATCAACTATACCCGACTTCCTCAGCTCTCGCTCCTTGCGAGCACTTAATCCCAGATCCGATTCCATCCGATGGGAAGTCAGTCGCTCATCAATTCGATGAACCGGTAAGCCGAATAATGCCTCGATTTTTTCTATAAAGCCATCCACTTCCTGTGCCTTGAAACCAATCGATCCATCCATATTGTAGGGATATCCCACTACAATATCCGTAGCGGATCGTTCCTGTATCAATTGTTTCATGTGATCGATACGCTCCTCGAATCTGGATTCAACTGCAGCAGGTAAAGGTGTGGCAACGCCCAACTCATCGCCCCATGCCAGCCCGATCCTCTTCTCCCCGTAATCTATGCCAAGGCAGCGCATCCGTTTCTATAACAAGTGCTGGAACTGGTCCTCGTCACCAAGGGATTTTACCAAGTTCTTGATTTCCTGAGCTTTTGATTTTGGACAAATCAAGGTGGCATCTTTTGTTTGTACGACGATCAAGTCGTCTGCACCAACTATTGCCAGGGTATGGTCGCTCTCTCCAATGACAATATTGCCGCTCCCTCCTTGAATGACGACACTTCCTTTCCGCACATTTCCGTTTTCATCCTTCGGGAAGTGCCTTTCCACTGCGGGCCATTCTCCAACATCATCCCAATCAAAGGCTGATTCCACAACACGCACAGTTGCAGCCTTTTCCATAATCGCAAAGTCTACTGAAATCTTCTCCAAATCCGGATAATATTCAGCCAGCAGCTCATCGAGGGAATCTCCACGTTCCACTCCTTCATCAATTGCTCCAAGTGCTTTCCAAAGGCTCGGTGTATGCAATTTAAACTCCTCTGAAATAACAGGCACCCTCCAGAAAAACATTCCCGCATTCCAATAGTATTGTCCGGACTCCACGTAGCCTTCCGCTGTTTTTAGATCCGGTTTCTCCTTGAATTCCTTTACCGCATAAACGGTTCTGTCGGCAGCTTTCCCAATCGCTTCCCCACGGTGGATGTATCCATAACCTGTAGCGGGATACGCAGCAGTAATTCCCACAGTAACCAATGCATCTTCATTTTCTGCCGCTTCGAATGCTGAATCCAGAACTGACTGGAGACCGATATTGTCGTGGATTACGGCATCCGCCGGCAACATTGCAAAACAACCGTTGGAATTCCGGTTTTTCACCAATAACGTAGCCAGACCCACAGCTGCTGCTGTGTCACGCCCTACCGGCTCAGCAATAACATTTTCAGCGGGCAACATGGGACACACCTCAATCACGGCTTGCCTCTGTTCCTGGTTGGTGATGATCAATACCCTCTCAGGAGGAACGATCGCGCCCAGACGCTCTACAGTTTGGGTTAACATCGGCGTGTCACCAACAATCGGCAACAAATGTTTGGGTCTACGCAACCGACTCTGCGGCCAAAAGCGCTCGCCCCGACCACCGGCCATGATGACTACATAGCGATTTTCGTTCATTTCCGGTGAAATTGGAGCGAATGTCTCCAAAAAGCAATTGAAAGTGCGCAAATTCTCAGTGTATCCAGCATTGCTTTCCTGAATTCATATCAGTTGGAGATCAATCCAACCGTACCGCGTTATTGAACGGGATCACCTAAATCTTCCAGTGGCGCCTCGTCATCCGGGAAGTTCATATCGCCTTCCTCCTCAACATAATCAACCGGTGCGGGTTCTGGCTCGGGAACTGGTTCCAGTAACGCCGCCCTGGCAGATTCACTTTGAAGGAGTCCGGGCAGATGCGCTGAAGCTTCTTCTGGTGCTTCACGGATCCACCGACGTCCGATGACAATCTCCATCATACTGCGGTTGTCCTCATCTAAAATAGATTGTGCCCAGACCATGGCGGTTGCCGGGTCCACATTGGCGGTTTGAAGGGCCAATTGAGTTATTGCTCCATCAAGACTCGTATCGGGACCATGTGAGTTGAGCCAATTTGCCAGAGGCGTAAGTCCATCGTTGGTAATCCACTCTTCAGCAATTGCGTCCATTAATTCACGCCGGGCATTTCCTCGGAAGGTTGACCATACCCAACCGGAAGCAGCCTCCGGATTCAAATATACCCACTCTCTCAAAACTCGGGACAATCCGAAAATTTCCGCGGAAAAGGACTGGTTCAACCACTTGGCAGCTGATTCCGGTTCAGTAACGGACCAACTTTGGGCTAGGACTGCCGCAGCGGCGAACTGACTGGATGGCGGGAATTCGCCCAGCCAATCAATCGCTTCACGGGGAGTCTGTACAAAAAGTATCTGTTCCATGACCACCTCGGCCATCTGGTTCCTAAAAGAAGAATCTGGCATTTGTTCCAACAACTGGAAAGCCGTTGCCAGGTCTACAGAACCTAAATTGGAAACAATGATTGCCAACCAGCGCTCAGCCCGGCGAGTCGCTCCGGTTTGTTCCAAAACCCATCCCCATGCGGAAGATGGTTCCACCCGACTCCAGCCACGCAAGACCGATTGTATTGCCAATTCCTTTTCTGACGGAGCATCGAGGGAAGTCGCGAAAACAATTGCCCGGCGACCGTCCTCCATGGCCCAAGACTCAAGACACCTACCGAAAATTTGATCACGGGCAGGATTTGCCGGGATCTCCTGCATAAACCGAATAACTGCCATAACATTCCTGGAAGGTAATCCTCGTACCAGATGAACGGATACCCTGTCCCTTTCATCCCGGTTCGGCACCCGAAGAATCGCTCGCAAGGTTTGTTCCAGCTGATCCGGTAATCCATCTCCAGAACTAACTGACATGATGGCACCCATATCTGCGGCTTGTCCGGTATAACGTTCTATGACCAGCATCAATTCACGCTGATCCATGGTCAGGTCACTGCCGCTCCCGTCGGCACCGGGTCCCAGATGAAAGGCGAATGCCGATAATATACCTAAAACAAAGACTGCACCAAGCGAGACCATCCAAGCCAGGCCCAACATGACTGCACTCATCTGTTTTCTTTTCATTTCTTAATCGTTTCCAAACGGTGGAGATGCTTTATCCGGGGATTTGGGATGAAACCTCGATTTTGGTCGTCCAGAAAGATGATTCCAACATGAGAAAGAGACTTAGTAAGTTACGCGGCCCTCTTCAACCACAAACTCCTTTATGAGAAATTGTAATTCACACAGGGACGAAAATCTCCATGGTATCAGGAATGGGAAGCCGTTACATCGTCGCTGCCGGACATCCTGCCACCGCTCAAGCTGCCGGTTACGCACTTGAGTCGGGTGGCAATGCATTTGATGGAGCCTTGGCTGGCTGGCTGGCTTCATGTCTGGCTGAGCCGGTTCTCACTTCTCCTGGCGGGGGTGGATTTGCGATGGTGGCACCGGCCAGTAGCCAACCGCGCTTATACGATTTCTTCACCCAGACCCCAAGGACTGCTAATCCGGACGGTCACACCTTTCCGTTGGAAGCGGACTTCGGATCAACACGCCAAGTATTTCATCTGGGAGCAGGATCAATTGCCACACCCGGTTGTGTCGCCGGAATTCTCCGGATGCATGCCGACTTTGGTAAACTCCCATTCTCCGAATGTGCAGCGCCTGCAAGACAGATCAGTCGGGACGGACTGAAAATCACTTCACACGCAGCCACCCTTTTGGAAGTTGTTAATGACCTATATCGTGCCACTCCAGAGGCTTTGGAACTCTTCCAGTCGAAAATCAATCCAGGTCAATGCTTGATGCAGGACGAAGTTTTCGAAAACAGGGACTTCGGCGATTTTCTGGATATGCTGGAATCCGAAGGAGCCCGATGGTTTTATGAGGGGGACATCGGACGCATAGTCAGTGACTATTGCAGGAATCATGATGGTCACCTGACCCGGGAAGATTTTTTAAATTACAAAATCGAGATTCGGGAACCGCTGAAAATCCGCCGGAACGGGGCCACCATCTTGTTAAACCCGCCACCCTCCATGGGCGGTATCCTGGTTGCCCTCGGATTGCTAATAGGTAAACCGAATATCACAGCTGGTTATCCGAATTTGGATCGAGCTGGATGGTATGAATGGATTCGACCACTCAAACTGATGAGCGAGTTACGCACCCCGGAAGGCATGGCACGGCTGTCGGATGACGATTTGTCAGCTATTAAACAGATCATGTCCCAGAACCCGCAAATCAATGCTGCTGTCGAGTCACTCTTTCCACATGCGTTGAGTCAATTGCACGCCAGAGGGACTACACAACTCTCCATTATGGATAGAGAAGGAAACGAAATTTCCATGACCACCAGCAACGGATCGGGATCGGCTATTATCCCAAAGGGAACCGGATTCATGTTGAACAACATGCTCGGCGAGGAAGATCTACAGCCGGAAGGACTAAATACATGGAAACCCGATCAGCGACTGGCATCCATGATGGCCCCCACCCTAGCCCATCTATCCGACGGATCTCGTCTGGCTACTGGCTCAGGTGGTTCCAACCGGATTCGTTCCACCATTTTGCAGATTCTTCGGCATGTGATCGATAATCGGTCCGGTCTTGAGGAAGCCATCAATGCGCCGCGGTTACATTGGGAGTCACATCAGTTGCATGCGGAATCCGTGGCAGCCGAGGTTCTTGATTCGCTTCCGGATTCCGTTGAATGGCCGGTAATCGAACATTCTATCCCCAACCTCTTTTTCGGAGGCGCCCATTCAGTCATTGGCCATAAGAACGGCTCATTCCATGGTCAAGGCGACCCCCGCCGAGGCGGCACAACCATTCATGGATGAAAGGTCATTTTGGATGACAGGCTGGAAGCCTGTCGTCCGCTAGCACAATTTCCGCTAACGCTTTCGCTCAAAGGATGACAGGCATCCTGCCTGTCACTTACTTTGCCTTAAACTGCCAGACTTCACCCTTGGTGACGCTGCCATCGCGTTCAGCATCGACCCGCCAGAAGACCGTTTTGGCCGCAGGAAGTGGTTTAGCGAAATCAAAGACATTGGCCCCTCCCTGGAAAGTGGCCCGGTATGCCTTGTCTTCCTTTCCAGCTTTAGCGACTTCATCCTTCGAGAACCCGACATACAAGTGGTGGGTATCGGCCTTATAGCCGGCCAACCACATCAGGCTGCAAT
The DNA here is from genome assembly GCA_030595525.1 of Puniceicoccales bacterium. Classification (GTDB taxonomy): domain Bacteria; phylum Verrucomicrobiota; class Verrucomicrobiia; order Opitutales; family Oceanipulchritudinaceae; genus Oceanipulchritudo. The sequence goes on along the minus strand of JAUVDD010000044.1, from coordinate 552 downwards.
CGCGTTGGGCAGTCTCTGTTCCATTGGGAGGAACGGGAGTCGAGGCATGCTCAAATTGGAATCCGGGAATCCAGTAATAATTGGAACCCGTTTCATAGGCACCAATGTCCGGATTGTTACCGCGCCATTCAGATGAACCGGTAATCGGGATTTCCTTCCACTGAATCTCCTCACGAGTGATCGCATGACCTGCATCAATGAGCCCACCATTCGCTTTCGGCCGAAAATCGAGGTTCGCCGGATCACGAAGCACTAAATTCGGATCATCGTGATAATTCTTCTTCTGGATGGCCATCAGCGGGGCCTTTCGTTTCCCGGATTTATTACCATCATCGAAGTAACTCTGTCCCTGCCCGACAATGGTCGGATGTCCGAGTTTTACTTTTGTCTCGGATATCCAGTATTCATCCGTCACCAGCGGATTTGGATCATCCGTGCGTTTTTTGGTCACGGGTTGATCCCAGTCATAACTTCCTGCAGAAAGGAATGCCACGATGTTGTTGGCAACAAGCGTACGCTCATTTTTCCCAGCCCAGCGTTTCATGTTGAACA
>JAUVDD010000085.1 GCA_030595525.1 Puniceicoccales bacterium | reverse complement strand
GACGGGACGAATCGCCAAGGATAAAACATCTGCTTTTACGAAAGACCCTGCCAAGGTAATAGATGAAATCCTGACCAAAATTGCTGACTCGGAATCCGGCAATATCATATCCCTCGGCAATGATCTATACGCGGAGGTCTTCCGGGACCGTAAGAGGATCCAAGAGGCAACGAACTCGGCTACTGCTGTTATAGGAATCGTTGTCATGCGGCATAAGGAATTGCCCCAAGAACTTGCCCTTTTTACCTTGAATCCCTGTGAAAACTAAAATTACTCCGTATGTCCGGAAAAAGTACTGTTTGGACGTCCGGAAACCAATAATAGAAGGATATCTCACCTCATGTCCGGAAGTCCGAATTGAAATTGGATTCGGAGCGAATTTTCGACCAATGGTACCAGTGTTTCCGGATGTCCGTATGTCCGTACCCCTTACAGGGGGGAGAGTGCTTAGGACACACCCCCAGCAGGGGATCGCCCATGGGTGCTGGCGAAGCCCTAAGGCAACTCAGCAGATAAGAAGACCGGATGAGAGCCATGGCCTTGATCTCCTGCCATACGGTTGTCCTAGGCTGGCTTATATCCCGAGATACAACTAGCAACCACGGAATAGGGTGTATTAGCTGCCCGTCCAAGAGAGATGGTGCTGTTCAAGCGACTAGCGGAAATAAGGTGCAAGATTGGTCTCTAAAAGAAAGAGCGTTGTCCGGATGGGGATATAGCAGGCAACCTTGTCCAATTAGCGAGGAAGCGGACAAGTCCCGAAAGGCTAGGGGTGGCTAAATTCAATAAAACGGAATGTTGTAAATAGCCAATAATATCAGCCTATTATGTAGATAGGCAGGGATCTCTAATACACTTATGACATAGGTTTTTATTACAGTTAATAGCTATATAAATACGGGACGTAATTATTGCAACTACATGATTTGCAGAAGATTACAAATAGTAGAAATCAGAGGTTCGCTTTAATTTGGGTTTTTGTTTTTCAGTTTTATGGTGCGGAGAGACGCAGGTATATCACTAGTCAACAGAGTCATAAAAATGGATAGAAACCCTTTAAAATAACGCATAAACGCGATGTTCCATCCACTTCCGTGGCCTCGCGACCAAACCCCTTCCACCGTCCAGGGTAGGTGCGATCACGGGGGAAAGACGTATTATCCGATGAAACCGTGTTCAATGGCCTGAGAAGGCAAATAGACGAATCCGCCCGCCGTATTTCTGATTCCGAGATCCTACAGGCTATCCAGAAAGCCCGACAGAATAGCAGTGATCTGTCTCCAAATATGAATATTCGAACATCGTGCCGGATTCCTATGGAGGGTGGAGTTTTTGTAATGTCTCGAATGAGGTGAGGTTGCCGCTGTAGGAGCCGATAATACGTCCTGTGACGGGAGCACAGCTATCTTTGTGGTTGATGGTGCATGGAATGCGGAACAGGTGGGTTGACCGACGATAGTCACCGAGGGCGGTAGCTTGGCTAGGTGTCCAGCGGGCTCTTCACTCCCAGCTTATTCTTGGACGCTACATGGGTGTAGATCATGGTGGTCTTGATGTCGGAGTGGCCCAATAGTTCCTGAATGGTTCTAAGATCGGTGCCGGATTCGAGCAGATGGGTGGCAAAACTATGCCGCAGTGTATGTGAAGTAACCCGCTTGGTGATGTTGGCTTTGGTTGCCGCCTGCTTGATTGATCGTTGATAGCTGCCAGGAAATCTGAAGTGCCTCCGGACAATGCCGGTACGAGGGTCAACGGATAGTTTATGCGAAGGGAAAACCCAGAACCATCCCCACTCTTTTCCGAGGTTGCGATACTTGCGATCCAGGCATTGGGGACATAAACACCGGCGGTGTCTTTGACTCGATCCCGGTCATGAATATGTCTGATTTGTTTCAAGTGCTCCACCAAGGTTTCCCGTACAGTTTCGGGTAAAACAGTCTGCCGGTCTTTACCTCCTTTGCTGTCCCTGATCATCACGATACCTCGGTCGAACTCGATATCCTTCACCCGAAGATTAAGGCACTCAGAGACTCGCAGCCCGCAACCGTAGTTGATTTGGGCAATGAGTCGGTTGGTGCCTCCCATGTGGCTTAGAACGTTAAATACTTCGGGTTTAGAGAGCACAGTAGGGAGCGTCTTCCTTCGGGGGGCGCGAACCGTATTATTGAGGTTCTCTATGTCCTTGTTCAAGATGTGTCTAAAAGCGAACAGAAGAGCATTGAAAGTCTGGTTCTGGGTGGAGGCTGAGACCTTTGACCTGAGCCCATAAATCTGGACAGTTTTTAAAGAGAGTTTTCCGTGGTAAAATACAAGAAGGAGACATGTAATGCTCATTCGAGTTGATACACGGGAACAGCACCTTTCATTCTTGATAAATATTTTTGTATAATATAGAAGTACAAGTAGTGATAAATTTAGGGGTTGAGGTTAATGACGACCGAGCAAGCCAATGATAAAAATGAACCGGTCAAAACGTCCACGGGTACATCCGATAGTCATACCGACAAAACCGTACAAGAGGATAATTCTCTCGGGAGCTATTTATTTCAGATTCTGTCTGAATACTGTCGTCTGAAGCACATCAGGCAAGGCGCTATTCTAAGGATCAATTCCAGCGATGCCGCTCATGTGCTCTCCGTTTGTCCCAGATCCGAACAGATCAGCCTGAAGCAGCCATGGCTTTGTCATGCAGCGCAACTTTGTACCCGGGCAATTACGGAACAAACATCAATTCTCGAGCCATTGCAGGATGCTAATGCACTGTACGATCAGCCTCCTGACCAGCATCTACTGCTGGTTCCCTTTGACATTTCTGAAACGGGTCCCCTGATCGCTGTCTTTCTGATCGAAGTCAAGGACATGCATCTGCTTCAACGACTTCATAACCAGATCCAGCATGGATTCGATCTGCTCCGTCTATCCGAAAGCCGGATTCGGGAGGATCTCAAGCCAGTGGCTGTCCAACGCCTCACCCAGGCGGTCGATGTTGTAACTGTCGTAAATCAACAGGATAAGTTTGCTGCTGCAACCATGGCTTTCTGTAATGAGCTGGCCGCACAGTGGCATTGTGAATGTGTAAGCCTGGGTTTTCTGAAAGGCAAGTATGTTCAGGTCGTGGCCATGAATCATACAGAAGAAATTTACCGAAAGATGGGGCTTATTCAGGCTATAGAACTGGCGATGGAGGAGTGTCTCGACCAAGATACCGAAATCCTTGTGCCGGAACCGGAAAAGGTTTCCTATGTGGGACGGGCCAGCCAGAAACTTTCCGAGCGGGAAAATCCGTCTACTGTTTTGAGTCTTCCCTTACGGAAGCAGGACAGTGTCTTTGCGGTATTGACTATGGAACGAGCGATGGACACCCCTTTCACTCACAGTGAGCTGGAAACACTCCGCTTGGTTTGTGAACTGTGTTCGGCCCGGTTAGCCGATCTGTATCGACATGATCACTGGTTTCGCAACCTTTTTGTCGACAAACCGCGGAAAACATTTTCCAACATTCTCAATCCATCCCATACCTGGGCCAAGATTGCGGGAGTCGTCCTCTTTTTGGTGCTGGTCTTTCTGATCTTTGCCAGGGGTCAATTCCGTCCGGATGCGCCGTTTGTGTTGGAGACGGTGGAGCAGCAGGTGATTCCGGCGCCGTTCGACGGCTATCTGAAGGCTGTGATGGTGGATGTCGGCCAGACGGTTCAGAAGGACGACTCGATTCTGGCGACACTGGATACCGCCGAACTGCGGCTCCAGCTGGCTGCAGCTCAGGCTGACAGAGCGGGATACCTCAAGCAGGTATCCGCTGCAATGCGGGATAATGAAACTGCTCAGGCCCAGATTGCCCAGGCCAATGCGGATAAGGTGCAGGCACAGATCGACCTGCTGGAGTATCAAATCAGTCAGTCGCAAATAACCACTCCGCTGGGGGGGGTGGTTGTCAAGGGCGACCTGAAGCGTCAGGTCGGTGCCCCGGTCCGGACGGGAGATATTCTCTTTGAGGTCTGCCCACTGGAGTCAATTCGGGCTCAGCTGCTGATCCCCGATGATCTGGTTTTGTATATGCAGGTGGGCCAGGAAGGTCGCCTGGCAACCGCCTCCTATCCCGACAAACGCATTCGGTTTATCATTGAACGGATCGATCCCATGGCCGAGGTGGTGAACCAGCGAAATGTTTTCAAGGTACGTGCCCGGTTGACAGAAACCTATCCATGGATGCGCCCGGGCATGGAGGGGGTTGCCAAGGTGGAAGTCGGGAAAAAGCATTATGTGTGGATCTGGACACGCAAGCTAACCAACTGGCTTCGCATGAAACTGTGGCTGTAGTGGGATTTTTTTTGATGTTAAACGACCGACCGACATTTCACGAGTCCTGGTACCGGGTGGCGGATTTAAAGCCCCGGCTACTGTCTAATGTCGGCACTTATCGACAGCATTTCCGGGGGCAACTGTGGTACGTCCTAGAGAATTCAACGAATAATAAGTTCTCGCGCCTGAGTCAGGACGCCTATTTTTTTATCGGATTGCTGGATGGAAAACGGTCGGTGGCGGAGGCCTGGAAGATCAGCAATCAGCAGCAGGGCGACAGGGCCCCAACACAGGGCGAGGTGATCCAGCTTCTCGGTCAGTTATACAGCTCCAATCTGCTCTATGCGGAATTGCCGCCAGATGTAGCCAGTCTTTTGAATCGGTATACCAAGCGTGTCACGCGTCAGATCCGCGGTTTTTTCAGTAATTTATTGTTCATACGGATTCCCTTATATGATCCGGATCGCCTGTTGGACAAATGGGTTTTCATGGTCGGTAAGGCCTTCAGTAAGACCGGTCTGATCATTTGGATATCCGTTCTGCTGACGGGGGTATTTTTTGTTGTCAGCAACCTGAAAGAACTGATCAATCAAAGTAGGGATGTTCTCGCTCCGGACAACCTGTTCCTGTTGTACGTGAGTATGGTCATCATCAAGGTTTGTCACGAGTTCGGACACTCTTTTGCGTGTAAAGCCTTTGGTCGTCGGAATGGATCCGGTGGACAGGTCCACGTGATGGGGGTGATGTTTTTGGTTTTCGTGCCCCTGCCTTACATGGATGCGTCGAGTGCTTGGGCCTTTCGCCAGAAGAGCCATCGGGTCATCGTCGGTCTTGCAGGAATGATGGTCGAATTGTTTATAGCTGCAATTGCGGCCGTCGTATGGGCCAACACTTCCACCGGAACACTGCATATCATTGCCCACAACATGATCTTCATCGCCAGTGTCTCGTCACTGTTATTCAATGGCAATCCGTTGTTGCGGTTTGATGCCTACTACGTTTTGTCGGATCTGGTGGAGATCCCCAATCTGGGACAACGCTCCCGTCACTATCTCTATTATTTAGTGCGCAAACACCTTTGGAAGGTCCGGTCGGCAAGCAACCCGGCCCATAACCCCGGCGAGAAGGGCTGGTTTGTCTTCTATGGCATTGCTTCCACCACCTATCGGATCTTTATCAGCATACGCATCCTGATGTTCTTGAACGACCGACTGCCCCCTGAGTTGTTTTTCCTGGTTCCGTTATTTGCTCTTTCTGCTCTCTTTTCCTGGATATTGGTCCCGCTGGGCAGGTTTATTCATTATTTAATGGCTAGTTCCGAACTGGCCCGAACCCGGCTGCGGGCCATCGGTTCGACCTTCGTTTTTTCTGCGGGGCTGTTTCTGTTGCTTGGGGTGTTAACTGTCCCCGATTATTGCCGTATGGAAGGGATCATTGATTCTCGGGATCTAAACACCGTCTATGCTTCCAGCGATGGCTTTGTTGAATCAATCCTCCCATCCGGACATCCCATTACAGCCGGACAAGGTGCCCCCATCTTCGAAGCGGTTAATATCCTGTTGATGACCGAAGAAAAGGTGCTCTTGGCTGAGCTTGATTTGCTGAGAGCCAAAGAGCGGATTGCCAGCACCGAGGAGGTGGCAGCGGCTCAAATGATCAGAGAGCAAATTAGTGCATTGCAGGAACAGATACAGCGTGTGAAATATGAGATTTCCACCCTTCGGTTGGGCGCAGAGTTTTCAGGAACCTGGATAAGCCCTGATTTTGAAAGGATGAAGGGCGTGTACCTGCGGCGGGGTGATCCGGTGGGCGTTATTGTCCCGCCGAATACGTCGATGATCCGTGCAATGGCTGGACAGAATCTGGCGGCGATACTGCTCGAACAGTGTCAGGGAAATGTCGCTATCCGCCCCAAGGGACGTCCCGATGTTGAATGGAGCGGAACGATTGAAAAAATCTTTCCCGCAGGTCAGGAGATACTGCCCTCACAGGCGCTAGGGTATGCGGTCGGCGGATCCATGCCCACCCAGACCGATGATCCCAGTGGACGGAAATCTACCGAGAAGTTTTTTGAGGTGTGGATCCAACTGGACATCGATTCTTCGCAAACCCTGCTGCTCGGTCAGCGGGTCATCGCCCGGGTCAGGCTGCAATCCAAGCCGCTGGCAGTGCAATGGTGGTTGGAATTGCGTCAGTTGTTCCAGAGGAGATTCCACATTTAAGATGACTGATGAACTCTCCAGCACAACCTGGCGGATGCTGGCCCGGGATGTAGTGAATAAGCCATTGCCCCGCGGAGCCGACGCCGTTTGGGATGCCGGAGCAGGATACCTCGGGAGACTCGTTCCAAGAACGAGTATGGTGCTTCAACAGGCCGAGCGAATCTGTGCCCTGGAGACCAGCTATGCCAAGATGAGTGATGCTAGGCTGCGGGAGCATGCATTGAAGCTGCGCAGTTGCTTCCGGTGCTGCCGCGATTCGCAAACAGAGCTAGAACAGGCATTTGCACTGGTGCGCGAAGTGGCCTTCAGAAAAATCGGTGAAAAACCGTATTTTGTTCAGGTTGCAGGAGGGCTGGTCCTGAATTCCGGCTGTATCGCCGAGATGGCTACCGGTGAAGGTAAAACGTTGGCTGCCACCTTGCCGGTAACCATCGCAGGATGGCGGGGCCATGGTTGTCATGTCATCACGGTAAACGATTACCTCGCCCTGCGTGATG
>JAUVDD010000333.1 GCA_030595525.1 Puniceicoccales bacterium | reverse complement strand
GACGGGACGGAATCCATTCACTTGGAGGGTCGATTCACGCATGTTTCCGCAGCAATTAGGAATGAAAATGGAGAAATACAAATACAGTGTTTCTCGGGTTACACCGCAATGACAGACGCGATCAATGGGAAGACGCCCACCAAGGCAATTTTGATTAAATAAGATGATGCAGTGGGGATTTAAAAATTGGTTAAGTGGCACCATTCTATTGTGTGCCTGGACAGCGATAATCAATGCAACGGTTATTGAAGTCGTTGTTTTGGATGCCCCGAACTTTGGATTCAATGATCCCAGTGCAGTGGCAGAAGTCGGAGGAAATCCGGGCACAACATTGGGAGAGCAGCGAATCAATGTTCTGCAACGGGCGGGTGAAATCTGGGCAGCGTATCTACAAAGTGATGTGCCTATTAAAGTTGAGGCACAGTTTGAGGATTGGGGTAGCTCCCCGGATGGTTATGCGTTGGCGGGAGCCCGTGCCATCAGTGTTGTCCGCAATTTTGCAAATGCGCCGGTATCGGATACGTGGTATCCGGTCGCATTGGGCAATAGTCTGGCAGGTACAGACCTGACGACTGGCAATGATATCGGGGTAACTATCAACATTGCACCCGATATAGATGCAGCCATTCCTGCTTGGTACTATGGGCTAGACGGGAATGCTCCTCCAGGAACAATCGACTTGCTGGATGTACTGTTGCATGAAATCGGCCACGGTCTTGGATTTGCGTCCTTTGTGAATATTGTTTCAGGATCATTCCTGGACAGGATTCCTGATATCTACACCTTGAATTTGTACGACACTTCTTACGGATCCGGCTGGGGAGATCTGAAAAAACATGAATTGAAGTTGTCTGCCAAGAATGATCCTTATTTGGTCTGGTCTGGTCCTTACACGCAGGCTGCCATGGGACAAATACTAGAGGGCAAACGTGCCATTACTGTGGATGCGCCGCTTGATATCGCAGGCGAATATGCCTACGAGGCAGCACTCTTTGGTAAATCTGTTCCAGATGATGGAATCAGCGGTCTGCTGGTGGTTGTAAACGATGGATCCGATCCCATAAGCGACGCTTGTGAATCCATTCTTAATGGCACTGAGCTGAGTGGGAATATTGCCTACATCGATCGAGGTACGTGTAATTTCGATTCGAAGGTCCTCAAAGCGCAGTTGGCAGGTGCCATAGCGGTTATCATCGCCAATAATATCTTGGATGAAGGACCCATGTTTATGAGTGGAAACGATGAAGTCGATGGTGTCCTCCTGACTATTCCGGCGATTTCCATATCGATGGAGGACGGCCTCGTTCTTAGTAGTTCCAGCGGCGTTACGATGACGATTGGTACTCAATCTGCAGAATTAGCCGGAACGAATAGTGGTCTTCTTCGCTTGTATGCACCCGATCCGCTTGAGCAAGGGTCTTCAGTATCCCATTGGTCCCCGGATGCTTCTCCGGATTTGTTGATGGAGCCATTTATTAATCCCAATTTGCGAGAAGACTTGGACTTGTCGCTGACATTGATGAAGGACATCGGCTGGAACGTCATAAACATTCCATATCCGTACCTGACTTATGCTCTTTGGGTAGAGGAGAGTTTTAGTTCTTCTGCTACTTTGTTGGCAGAAGGGGATGATCCAGATGGTGATGGGATCCTGAATATCGAGGAATACTTCTTTGGTGGTGATCCTGAATCGCCATCGCTGGATTTACTTCCCAAAATGGTTCTGATCGAACCGGATCTGGATTTTGTCTACACCCGTGCAACTTTCTTTACCGATTTGGATTGGGGATACGAAGTGTCCACAGATATGATAACCTGGATCGATGCAATTGAGGAAGAGGATTATACCGAAGAATTGATCGAGGCAATCGGGGACTCGGCAGAGAATGTGAGGTTGAGACTCGTTCGTCCAGACGGTGGCGGGAAAATTTTCGTCCGGATTCGGATTCTTATAAAATAAGATTATCGGTTTTTACGTTGTGACTCAGTCCCTGCACACGGCCGTCGAGTCGCGAATTGTGAGCGTTACCTGAAGATTCATGACATCCCGGTGTGATGCTGAAACAACCTTCGTTGCCGCCTTCATGAGGATGTTCACGCAGCGTTCCGATACTTGGCGCAGAGGCTGGCGTATTGTCGACAGCTTGGGATTACAGCTCTGGGCCCAAGGTCCGTCATCGAAACCGATGATTGATAAATCCTCTGGGCATTTGAGACCCGATTCTTTGGCAAAGTCGAGCGCACCGAGTGCGATTGCATCATTGGCACATAGTAAGGCTGTTGGTGCGGTTGGAAGGGAAAGCAACTGCCGGCATCCTGCCCGTCCGGCATCGTGATCGTAGGAACCCTCAAAAATGTATTCCTCCGGTGTCTCTATACCGGCAGATTTCAATCCTTGAAGATAACCAGCTCGTCGTTCCACAAAATCACGCGAAGAGGCAGGACCCGTGATGATACCAATCCTCTTGTGCCCCAGTTGGGTCAAGTATTTGGAAGCGGTAACGGCACCCTCTGTGTTCTCAACCCCAACGATATGTGCGTCGACCTCACTTAGATCCAGGTCGGGAGGAATAACCGATTTCATGACAACCAGAGGGCGGTGATAATTCTTAAGGCTTTGTACTTCCTCCACGGAAAGTGGGTGCCCAGCGTAGACCAGGCCGGAACTGTCCATGGCCACCCGGCGGAGGTCATCAACAATATTGCCGGTGCGCTTGTTGAGGGTAGCAATGCGGATATCCCATTCTGTTTCTGCCACGGCATGCAGAACACCGGCCATTAAACGACCATAGAATTCACTGAAAAATACATCTTCGTCACTCGGAATGACTACAGCGATCAGGGGATTGAGCCCCTTTTGTAGCAAGCGCGCACCCGGGTTGGGGCGGAATTGCATCCGGTCTGCTAAATCAACGATCTGCTTACGGCGCTCTTCCTTTACAAGGTGGGACGTTTCTTCCCGCAACGCTCGCGATACGGTTGCTGGAGAGATGTCCAACATCTCCGCAATTAGTCGAATTCCTGATTTTCCT
>JAUVDD010000223.1 GCA_030595525.1 Puniceicoccales bacterium | reverse complement strand
ATATCTACACCGAGTTTGGCATTACGATCGACTACCGATCCGATGTCAGACTCGTTCATGAAGACTCGCGTCGCTCCCTTGGAACCCTTCGCTGTAAAGTGGGCATGGGCATCGATTACCACCATGTCCTCAATGGGCAATCCATCCAGGGCTCTTGTGACGATTGCATCTTCCTCGCGTGCACTGGGATAGAGACTTGGGAGATCCACATTCAGCAAACGAGCCAGATTGCCGCCGGCGATGGCGTTTCGTTGTTCCGTGGTTAATTCAGAATAGTCAACATAGGCTCGTGCTGCACCAAGCGATTTCTTCAACGCTTCAGTTCCAAATAGCAGGCGCTCATGACCGATTTTCTCACACCAGTACTCGAGCATCCGGTTACCCTGATAGTTCGAGAACTCGAAGTGAATATTCGGATACTTCATGGCGAGGGGAGTGAACTCACGGGTTGCTTCCCACCGAACTCCATGGAGGAGGATATTCAGCTTTGGGAATGTTTCCGCCACCCAACGAAGCTCCTGCCAGGAAATTTCGACATTTGGATGACCTTCCTGTCCACGGTCGATGATGAAAAGCATCCCGGCTTCCTCCAGAGCACCCAGCAATGGGGCCATACACAGGTCATCCATCGGAAACTGATATACCGTCGGGTACAATTTCAAAGCCTTGACACCCTGATCTACCATTTGAGCCACCAGTTTAGCGGGTTCTGGAAACTCACCTGTCTGGTGAGGTAATCCCACCCAGCATGGGTAAAGTCTGTCGTTTGCCTGACAGGCTTCATTCACGATTGGGTTGCCAACATCCGGATGCATTTCCGCAGCAGCATTGGCGTAAACCAGTGCGCCTTGAATTGAGCAGCGCTCCATCTCCTTGAGAAGATGATTGGTTTTCCATGTGGCCAACGGGTCTTTACCGGCCCATTTTCCGATGGTTGAAAAGCAGTCAAAATAGATCGTTTCTTTAGCCATGATTTATAAAATTTCTCGAATGGATTGATGTATAATTTCCAAAGTTTGCTGAATATCATCAGGTTGGTGGGAATAACTGATGAACCATTGTTCGTTAGCGAATATTCCCTTCGAATATAATTTGTTGAAAAGCGCAATGTTGAGTTTCTGGGCTTCGTCGCCTGCCTGATTGTAGTTTATCACCGCACCTTGATCGACTCCTGTCATTGTTGCGGGAAATCCGGTTTCTTTAAAGATCTCCTCGAATCCCTGACGGAGTGTTTTTCCTGTTTTAGCAATATACTCATGAACAGGCTCCTTATCGAATACATCCATTACGGCGCATGCCGCTGCAAGTGACAGGGTCTCGCCGGCGTAGGTTGTCGTGATGACGGTTTGATTCAGTGTGTCCATCCATTCACTGGAACCCGCAAATGCTGAAAGTGGATACCCATTGGCCATGCCTTTGGCGAATGCCGCCATGTCCGGTTGAATTCCCAGGTATTCAACAGCACCTGCTTTGCCTAGACGAAAACCGGTCAGGATCTCATCGAAAATCAATGCTGTGCCATACTCCGTACATTTATTCCTAAGATGCTGAATGAATGCCTTGTCCGGATTCATATGCCACTCGATGGGCACAGTTATGGCAGCAGCCAGCTCATTTCCAAACTCAGAAAATACACGATCAATCTCTTCGATATCCCCGTAATCAACATCATGGACATACTGTTTCAGCGATTCCGGTACACCTGGATTAGGCCATGGAAAAGCAAACCAGTCATGGTAGCCATGATAACCTACAGACAAAATGTGATCGCGTTTGGTCCGACTGCGGGCCAGGCGAACGCAACAGGTTGAAGCATCCGCACCGGTCTTCATGAAGCGAATCTTCTCGGCCCAGCCAATGGTAGAGAGGATTTTCTCCGCTGCAACGGCCTCAATCGGACTGGACATGCTGAAGAGCGTACCCAGCTCCATTTGCTTCCGAACTGCTGCATCTACCTCTTCGTACTGGTAGCCGAGAATGATCGGACCAAGTGCGACACGGTAATCGATGAATTCCCTGTCATCCAGGTCCCACATGCGACAGCCCTTGGCGCGTTTTATGAATGCCGGACGCTGATCCATACCATCGCGTTCGTGCCTTTTGGCAAACGTCTGGGTGCCCCAGGGTATTGTCCTTCGGGCGCGTTCCAGATGACTGAGGTTTTTCGATGTCATGTGAGAGATTAATTTTAAAGAATGGAAATAACCGGTTCCCTGGTAGTGGTCGTAATTTTAGTCCGTAGTCCCTTTGTGGATACAATCCAATTATTTCCGGTCTGTTTAATTCGAATGTCTGGAGTAGGAGAGTCCGGACCCTTGGTGGTTACCATGACCGTCAGGATGTGATGAGTGAGAGCTTCATCTGAATGCACTTCAACACAAGGGAATTTACCGACTTCCTCGGACACTTCCAGCTTGGCATGACGAGGCATTGCAGATGAGTCACTGGCAATCTTTCCATGAAGCTGGGCATTTGGTCGCGAAATGACGAACTGCTTTCCTTTTATCTTAATCTTAGCCAGTTCATCCGAGTTATCCGGATAGAAACGGGCATCGACTGTTTGCGGACGGTATCTGAAACGCACCTGATCCATTACGATTAGAATACCGGGCTTGGCAAAGAGGGCAGTCCTAAGAACTTGGTGGGCATGGTAGTTATCGAGGACGTACGAGCTGGTCGCATCACTGGTCCACCAGACGCGATCGCCGTGGTCTTCATACTGAAGAACATTGGCATAGGCCTTACTGTCGTTTGTGCCATCTACACCATCAACGTATGGATGACCACGCCCGTCGATTAGCACTGCGTTATGCCCGCGGGTCTTCCGCATTTCCCATCCCTCGCTCCTGTGGTCGTAAGCCGCGCCAACGTGATCATTGAGCAGGCGCTCACCGTGTGCCTTAAACATGATATGGTTGCGGTCAGCATGTTCGTGATTGGCTGGACCACCACTTTTGAATGCGACAATTGAATCATTCTTATCCCAACCAGAGCGACAAATAATCCAATTCAGGTCGTTTATCTTGTTCAACAATTCCGGACCCGGTTCCTTGGCAGGAGCATCCGGTCGGTACCAAACGAAATCATAGAACCACCTCGGATAGCCTGCATAGTCAGAAGCAAATCCAGCCAGCGGATTTCCAGTATGTTTACCGATGAGGGAAATTGCACCCGGGTAGATACTTTCCCTGGCGTCGCTGAAATTAACGATGTCCGGGCGGCCATCTTCCCGTTTACCAAACTGCATGGTCATGATGTAATCCAGCACGCCATCAAAATTAATCTTCTTAAACCAGTCGATGTCACCGACCAGATTCTGGTGAGCCTCCATGAAGGGGAGGGTGGTGCGCAGAGAGTAGTCAAGGTAGCTCAGGCCCTCGAAGTAACTGCCATCCGGGGAGAACAATTTCAGGAACCGATCCGTGCTATTGACTGCGGATCGCAACCATTTATCTGCCCGAGGATCAATTCCCTGCAGAGCGAGTGCACCGAGCCCCAATGCTCCCGTTGGCGCGGCTCGAAGATTGTTTGCCCCGAGGATCATCGGCCAGCGATACATGTCGATATCGTAAAAACCCGCATGCTTTTCATCGAAATCCCATCCCTTTACGGTTTCGGGATTCTCCATGTCATAGACGGTCCGATAACAGGGCAGGCACCCCAGATCGGCGATCGCTTTCATCAGGCGTTTGTCCAAATCATCACTAATCGCGTCACCCATGATTTCACGCACGATCAATAAATGAACGGTGGCGTAGGAGGCGCGTTGGATACCAATGACTTCGGTCTTTC
>JAUVDD010000405.1 GCA_030595525.1 Puniceicoccales bacterium | reverse complement strand
CAGGGACTCTCCATGTTACCCGGGTTTAAAGCATGTGGCATACACTGGATAGTGTGGCTTTGGCTGATTACTTTCATTGCCAGTCTGGGCCAGGCCGGCGGGATTGTGGGGGCCATCGGACAATCCTTCAGCATTGGTGCGCCCTTAACAGAGCAGGGCCGGATATACAACGAGGCGGCCGACCTGATGGTGAGTCAGCAGATTTCATTAAATACCAGAAATGCTGCCGAAAGCGGCATTGAGAGCATCGATTCCTTGATTCATTCCCTTCCTTCAAGCGGACCAGATGTTTTGTACTGGAGCCTTATAATCAGCCTGCTGACCAGTTTCATCCTGTTCCGGGGAGGATTTTCCCTGTTTGAAAGGATTGTAGTGGGACTGGTAGCAAGTTTCACCCTGCTATCGGTAGTCAATCTTGTCTTACTACAGATGAATGAGGCATGGGCCGTAAGCCTGTCTGATATTTGGACCGGCCTGAGTTTCCGGCTCCCGCCTGGGGAACAGGGAAATGACTCATTAATCATTGCCTTGGCAACATTTGGCCTAATTGGAATGAGCGGCGGTGAATTGATTTATTATCCCTATTGGTGTCTGGAAAAAGGTTATGCAAAATTCATTGGCCCACGGGATGATTCACCGGAATGGGAAGCTCGTGCGAAGGGATGGACAAGAGTGATGCGCTGGGATGCCTGGGCATCCATGGTGGTCTACACCCTTTCAACAATCGTCTTTTACCTGATGGGAGCATCTGTCTTAAACCGGGCAGGAATGATACCGAAAGGAACGGAGCTAATACGTACTTTGGCTGCAATGTATGAACCCGCATTCGGAACATGGGCAGTCGGACTTTTTTTGGTCGGGGCAGTGATTGTCCTCTATTCAACATTCCTGGTGGGGAGTGGCAGCAATGCGCTTGTTTTTTCCGATGTTATGGAAATATTCAGCAAACACAGGAATTCGGGCCTGCGCCGCGAGACCGTTCGACCATTCATTGGCTTATCCTTGCCAATCATCGCATTCCTGATGCTACTGGCGTTTCCGGAGCCTACCACCCTGATTCTTCTCGCGGGAGCAACGCAGACCCTGCTCCTCCCAATCCTGGCATTCTCGGCAGTTTACTTCCGGTTTCGCTTAACCGATTGCACGCTCCATTCCGGCAAGTTGTGGGATGTCTGCCTGATTCTTTCGTCCATTACCCTGTTTATAGTTGGGATGTGGCTGATTTCAACGGCCCTCATTCCCAGAGTTCTAGAACTGTTTTAACCGACTATCCAAATAATACCAATGTTAGGAAAAATCTCAGATATCGACCCAACTGATCCCAACTTGAGCCCATCGATGCAGCGGCTTTTTACGCAATATCCCTCGCCGGATGATTACGATAATGAGTTCTTTACGAACTTCAAATATTCGCGGATCACTGGGATAGGGAAAGTTGATTCTGCCTCACGACGTGATCCGACCAAAGTCATCAAGGTGGATGACTTGTATTATGTCTGGTACACCAAACGAGATCCCGGAACGGAGCCATTTGGCATGGATAACGGAACGGATACGGAGGCATCCGTCGATTGGGATCTGGCAGATATA
The DNA here is from genome assembly GCA_030595525.1 of Puniceicoccales bacterium. Classification (GTDB taxonomy): domain Bacteria; phylum Verrucomicrobiota; class Verrucomicrobiia; order Opitutales; family Oceanipulchritudinaceae; genus Oceanipulchritudo. Next base: position 1,034 of record JAUVDD010000405.1, on the reverse strand, counting down.
AACTATGCCACCAGCAAGGATGGATTCGATTGGATGGAACAAGGCATCGCGGTGGGCCGCTCTCCGAAGGGACAATACGGGGATCGCTCGGTCACCACTCCCGACATTCTGGTATTTGAAGGCAAATACTATCTCTTCTACCAGACCTTTACAGGGAAGTTCTCGAGCCAAACTGGTGATCGCTGCGATGTCAGCATGGCATGGGCGGATTCCCCAAGAGGTCCCTGGACCAAGACAACTGAACCAGTCCTGCCGCTAGGAACAATCGAGGAATGGGATGGAGGTGCTATACACGATCCTTATCCCTTGATATACAAAGGGAAGATCTGGGTGTTTTACAAAGGGCAGCCTGGTCGACGCAGTCCGGGTCATCTGGTAAGGGCTCAGGGTGTGGCCATAGCTGATCGGCCTGAGGGACCCTATGTTAAACCGGATATGAATCCAGTATTAAACTCCGGACACGAAACATGTTTGTGGCCTTACAAGGAAGGTTTATGTGCATTGTCAACGGTAGATGGTCCCGAAAAGAATACCATCCAGTATGCCCCAGACGGGATACATTTTAAGCCGATGGCATCAGTAACAGTGCCTCCTATAGCACCCGGCCCGTACTGTCCCGATATCTTTTCAGGCAATGGTGATGGGAAAGGCATAACCTGGGGACTATCACACATCACGAAGGTTACGCTTGTGGATACTTACCGGAGGATTGTTGAAAGTGAATCCTTTCTGGTCCGGTTTGATTGTGACTTACATCGCGATACTCACCGACCCTATTTCAGGAATCCCCGTGACCAGGTTGGGCGCTTCGAAGAGGCCACCTTCTTTGCAGGTAAAATGGTTCTTGAAGAAAACGCCAAAGCGGAAGTGATCAAGGAAAACAAGGAGATAGATAATGCATAAGGAAAATCTACGTTGGACAACAAAAGCGAACTACGCTGTCGGAGACTTTGGCAACAATATCGTTTGGAATGTCCTCGGTCTCTTTATAGCGAAATTCTACACGGATGTCTATGGATTGGATCCCTGGCACA
>JAUVDD010000109.1 GCA_030595525.1 Puniceicoccales bacterium | reverse complement strand
GATCTACCGATCGAGATTCGCAGCCACCATCTGGATGTGGTGATCAACAACGGTTTTGCACAAACACGCGTGCAACAGACCTTTTTCAATCCCAACCCACAGGATCTGGAAGCTATTTATGCCTTTCCTGTTCCTGAAGATGCCGTTTTAGCGGAGATGCGTATGATCTCCGGAGAAACGACCCTGGAAGGGGAAGTTCTGCCAAAAGCGGAGGCCGACAGGATCTACGAAGAGGAAAAGAGCCAGGGGCGCGAAACCGGCAAAGCCAGTAAGCAATCCTACCAAAGGTTTGAATTCCATGTAACGCCGGTTCGGGCTGGGCAAGAGACGCAAATGGAGTTCGTTTATTATCAAAAACTGGAGATCGATTCCAATGTAGGCCGATTCCTCTATCCATTGGAAGAGGGTGGAACAGATGAAGTTGCCAAAGGATTCTGGGATATGAATTCAACGGTATCGGGTACCTTTTCTGCACGTGTGGAACTGCGGTCAGCCTATCCTGTTGAAGATGTTCGAGTCCCGGCATTCGGCGGGCAGTTGGAATCCAAAGGTGAAGGAACACAGGTCTGGACCTACCAATCTCCCGTAGGGACCAGCCTCGATCAGGATTTGGTTCTGTATTACCGCCTTCAGGATGGTATCCCCGGACGCATCGACTTACTAACCCACAAGGCCGAAGGTGAAAATGAGGGAACCTTCATGATGACGCTAACTCCCGGTGTTGACCTGAAGCCTATCACAGAAGGTGCAGATTACCTTTTTGTTCTGGATAAATCGGGCAGTATGAGAATGAAAATTCACACATTGGCGAACGGCGTTGAGCGAGCCCTTGGTGCTCTTTCAACCAATGACCGTTTTCGAATTATTGTTTTCGACACGGGTGCTCGCGAATTGACCCCCGGTTGGGTGAATGCAGAAGAGTCGGCAGCCCTCAAATACATTCAAAGTTTGAGGGAAATTGTCCCAGACCGAGGAACCAACATCTACAGCGGTTTGAAAAAAGCCTTCAGGGAACTGGATGCAGACCGTTTGACCAATCTCATTCTGGTAACGGATGGTGTGACAAATACCGGAATCGTCGATCCGGCGGCATTCGACAAGCTGATACGGAGCACGGATATCCGCCTCTTTGGATTCTTGATGGGGAATAGTGCCAATTGGCCACTCATGCGCATTATATGTGAAGCGGCAGACGGAACTTACGAAACCGTTTCCAATGGGGATGACCTCTACGGAAAAATCCTTATGGCTCGTGATCGGATCACAACCGAAGCGTTGCTGGATGTGGACCTCCGTATTAATGGCGTTAAAACCCACTCGTTAGCCCGTAATACCTATAAAAAGCTCTACCGGGGAAAACAGCTGGTTTTGCTCGGTCGCTATCAAAAGGGTGGCAAAGCAGATATTCGATTGAAAGCCAGTTTAACCGGCGAAGATAAGGTCTATGAAACACAAATCAATTTCCCTGATACCGATACAGCCTATCCCGAGCTGGAACGGATCTGGGCAATGACACAGGTGGATGCCCTGGAGCGTGACCGTGACCTGGGAAAGCTTCCCGAATCTGAGCTGAAACAGGCTGTCGAGGATATCGGCGTCGGTTTCCAGATTGTCACTGATGAAACTTCCATGCTTTTACTCGATGATCAGCGTTTCCAGGAACACGGAGTCGAACGCCGCAATCAAGCGCGTATGCAGAAAGAGCATACCGCCCAAATCGCCAGAAGAAGCGCACCTCCAAAACCCGTAAGGGCAGATCAAAACAAACCGATGTTCAATAGCCCTGCACATAGCACAGGTGGTGGCGGTGGGGCCATGGAGGGACCGTTTGTCCTGACCATCCTGCTCTCGTTACTCGCCATCTATCGCAAAAAAATTAGCACCAACAGCAAATGAATGCTCGCATAACAACCGCCGGTCAGGTCAATCTTGGCCGGCTTTTTTCCTTCATTGAAAAAAGCTGGCTCACGCTGGTTCTTGTTGTAGTTTGCCTTGGTCTTTTAGGATCTGACTCCCTGTCTAGCCTGGTTGCCTGGCAAAGAGTTTCGCCCGTTGGAATACAAGCATGGTCGGCACATTTTTCGCATTGGTCTGGAGGACATTTGTTCTGGGATTTGTTGATGTTTGGCGCTTTGGCAATGGCCTTGGAAGCAATTTGTCGGAGGTTGCTCGTCCGCCTGCTCCTGATAGCACCTCCACTTATCACCGCCACGGTCTTTTTGATGGAGAATCATGCCATCTATCGCGGCCTCAGTGGCTTGGACTGCGCTCTTTACGCGGCGTTGGTCGTTATAGCGGTTAGGAGTAAGTGGATTGGATCGGGCCCAGCCATCCTCGCAATGGGGCTCTTTGTTGGAAAATGTGTTTTTGAAATTCTGAGCGGACATCCCTTGTTCGTCTCAGACCTCCCGCAAGGAATAACCAGTGTTCCATGGGCACATCTCTCAGGGGCAGCAGCCGGCGGGATCATCGCCTGGATTCACCCATGGCGATGCCTGGAAACTCACGTTAGTGTAAACAACGGGAAATGAACTCGCTGGCTTGCATCCTGATTTTTGCTGTCTTAGAAATAAGTACAACAATCCATCTTCATGAACCTGGTTCGGCCACAAACTCCATATCAATTCATGCCCCCAAAGTATTCGTGGGCATTCCGTCCTTTTCTTCACGCATTGGCCCGGTTTTCTTTAAAAAACACGTTCAAGGTTACAGATGTTAAAATCAGCGGCCACGAGACATTGACGCAACTGGTTCAAGAAAAACAGTCGGTAATGGTGGCGCCCAACCATGCTGATCACGCCGATCCTGCCTTAATCATCACCGTCGGCCGCCGGTGTAAATTTGCCTTTCACTTCATGGCCGCGCGCGAGGGTTTTGAGAACAACCGGTTAGAGAGCTGGATTCTTCAACGAGGAGGTGCGTTCTCCATAAACAGGGAAGGTGCTGATCTCGCGTCCATTAAAATGGCAATGAAGATTTTGCAGGCGGGAGAATTTCCGCTGGTTGTTTTTCCTGAGGGAGAAATCTATCACCATATGGAGACGCTTGATGAACTAAATGAAGGGGTTGCCAGCATAGCTTTACGGGCGGCCGCTAATCTCCCCGAGGGACGCAGTGGCTATGTGGTTCCAACGTTTATCCGTCTCAGTCATGATCCATCGATTGAAGAGACTTTCTCCGACCGGTTAAGCATTCTTGAAAAACGGATTACATTGAAGCCCCGCATAAATGATACCCCGGTTAACCGTATTTTCCTTCTGGGTGCTGCCTTGCTCTCCATCAAGGAGGTGGAATTTCTTGGTCGGGCAAGACAGGGTACACTCACAGAACGAATTCGACACTTGAGACGTTACATTCTGGACAATGTTGAAACCCAGCACGGGCTGTCCAATGGGAAACTAAGTATGCCCAAGCGCATAAAGGCATTGAGGGCCAGAATCCGTAAAGTTTTGGTCGGAGGAGGCGAGGAGCTGACCCAGAATCGAAAACACGAACTTTATGATCGTCTGGATCAAATATTCGTTGCCCATCAACTTTACAGCTACCCCCGCACCTATCTCTTGGGAAACCCATCCATCGACAGGATTGCCGAGACCATTTTCAAGCTGGAGGAGGATGTATTGGGCAAGGGTGCTTACCTTGGTGAGCGGAAAGCTAATATCCAATTCGATGATCCAATCGATTTGGCCGACTTTTTAAAAGAAAATGGGCTCAATCATAAAACGGGTATCCTTCCCCTGACTCGACTCATAGAGAAGCGTATTACTACTCTGCAAAGTGGGCCGGGATCCTGTCCGAATCCGTAATTTGCTAATAAAACCCTAATATCAGCTGCTTGTTTTTGCAGTATAGGGCAAATATATATAAAAACCTTGGCAGGGTGCACCACCTTAGATAAGAATTACTAATCCTGTTTACTAATTGGTTTAATTATAGCTAATAGTAGTGCTTCTAATATACCCCCATGAAAACAAGCCTTTTTTTGCTCCTGACTGCGATATTTATCGTGGTATCTGCCTCACAAATCGTCGCTCGCCCGGGAATCCGCACTGATTTCTTTTCAGTCTATCCTTCCGCCGATGGTACCCAGCTCGCAGCACTTCCATCGGACGCAAAGCACTGTGGTGTCTGCCATTTTGATTTTAGTGGTGGTGGTCTTCGTAATCCCTACGGAGAGGACCTGAAGCAGCTTGGGGTCAGCAGCAAGGATGATGTTCCGGCCAATATTCAGCTGCTCGGAACCTTGGATTCAGATGAGGATGGTTTCACCAATTTGATCGAAATTATTGGAACAGGATTTGGGTATAACAACGTACCAACTTTTCCGGGCCTTGCTTCGGACAATGTTGGAGAAGTCACTTATGTCGCGATTGCTGAAGTAATGCCCTACCTAACTCCGAGTACGGAGACCGACGAAACACCTCCGGTTGTCACCGTCACCGCACCCAACGGCGGGGAAGTCCTCACCGCTAATACCGCCACCACAATCACATGGACCGCCACTGATGATAACGATGTAGTTGATGTTCGCATCTGGGAGTCCCTTGATGGCGGAAGTACCTTCAAGCAATTGGCGGTAGGCTTGGATGACGATGGATCCTACACTTGGTTTCCGGCCAACCGGCCAACTTCCAGTGCTTTAATCAAGATTGAGGCCGTCGATGAATTCACCAACAGCGCACAGGATGTCAGTGATGCCGTATTCTCGATCATCTCTCCACCCGGTGGGATAGTTTCCACTACCCTGCGCGACTTTGATATGCCGGGATCTCAACCCTTTGAAGGGGGGCCCGCTCAGGCCGATCCCGAAAACTGTGCCATCTGCCACGGAAATTATGATAATAATGTAGAACCATTCAGAAACTGGCAGGGAAGCATGATGGCACTCGCCTCTCTCGATCCCTTATTTGAAGCCAATATGGTCATTGCCAATCAGGATGCGCCCGACTCGGGCGACATCTGTCTGCGTTGCCATAACTCAAACGGCTGGCTGCAAGGTCGATCCGTGCCCACAGATGGAAGTGCCATGGAGTCGGACGATTTTAATGGTGTCTCCTGTGATCTCTGCCATCGCATGGTCGATCCAGTCTATGAAGCCGGTGTTAACCCTGAACGGGATCTCGTCGTTCTTGGGGACCTATCCAACCCGTTCCCCGCAGGCGGGGAATATGGTAACGGCATGTTCGTGGTTGATCCCTCTGCTATTCAACGGGGGCCGTTTAATGACGCCCAGCCAAGCCATAACTGGAATTTCTCCCCCTTCCACCAATCTTCTGCCATTTGTGGAACCTGTCACGATGTCAGTAATCCAGCATTCTACAGAGATGATGCGGGGGTTTATCAGCTCAACGCACTCGACGCACCGAGCGACAGCTATTCTCCCCACTCCATGGGTCCGGTGGAACGCACTTACAGCGAGTGGCTGAACAGCGCCTATAATCCGGATGTGTATCCTCTCGGTGTCTTCACTCCTGCAATGGCCGGCAACAAGCCGGGTGGAATGGTCTCCAATTGTCAGGATTGTCACATGCGCGATATCGCTGGATATGGGGCCAATCCGGTTATGAATCCACAAACACCACACCGCGACAATGTTCCGTTACACGACATGACCGGCGGCAGCAACTGGCTGCCGGGTCTTATCGCTGGTCTGTATCCGGAGGATGTGGATGCAACCCTGGCACAAGCAGGTGCCGACAGGGCCACTTATATGCTTGAGAACGCGGCCACTTTGTCCAAGCAACAGGCTGTAGGAAACCTCGTTGTGCGGGTCACAAACGAGACCGGTCACAAGCTGCCGACTGGCTACCCGGAGGGTCGTCGAGTTTGGGTAAATATTCAGTTTTTCGATGGATCGGACTCTCTCGTGGGCGAATCCGGTGCTTATGATCCGGACACCGGAATCCTCACCCATGACACGGATGCCAAGATCTACGAAATCCATCCGGGGATTGATTCCAACATAGCGGGTGCTGTTGGATTGCCCGAGGGCCCGTCCCTCCATTTTGTTCT
>JAUVDD010000203.1 GCA_030595525.1 Puniceicoccales bacterium | reverse complement strand
CGAAGTGCGGGACATCTTGCACCGATTTATGTTAACTCAATATGTGATTCTTGTAAGTGAAAATTCATCTTGCATATTTCTGTCACTATAGTGATAGAAATGACTACCCGGTGGGCTAGAGGACCAATTTGATCCAGGCTGGAAGCGAAGGCCACCAATCCAAATCGTGAAACCCGTCCGTAAGTTGGTTTTAAACCGATGACTCCACAAAAAGAGGCAGGTTGGCGAATGGATCCGCCCGTATCAGAGCCAAGCGTCCACGGGCACATGCGGGCGGCAACCGCAGCAGCACTGCCACCTGAGCTTCCGCCGGGTGCATATTCCGTATTCCAGGGATTACTTGTTTTCTGAAAAGCAGAATTTTCGGTTGAGGAACCCATGGCAAACTCATCCATGTTCAAGCGGCCAAAATGAACCAGTCCGGCTTCCGACAATTTGTTGCCAACAGTTCCCGTGTAAGGTGAAACGAACTTACCAAGAATCTTACTGGCACAACTCAAGGACTCACCTTCGACCGCCATGTTGTCTTTCAGGGCAACCGGCAGACCGTCAATCGGGCTTCTTTCTTCGCCTGCTGCACGCCGTTGGTCACTTGCATCCGCCTCGGTCAGCACGGCGTCCTTATCAATCTTTAAAAAGGCCCGTACTTCTGCGTCTAAAGAATCGACCTGCTTCAGGAAAGCTTCGCAAATTTCCCGGGAAGTCGTTTTCCCGCCGTGCAAAGCCCGCCCCAGTTCCAAGGCTCCGGAATTTAAAATTATTTTTGAATCCATGGCGCTGTTCTCCGGTTAGGCGTCCTCCACGACTTTTGGTACAACTACCTGGTTTTCTCTTACAGCAGGCGCATTGGACAGGGAACGAGCGGGTTCCCAAGGCTGGGTTGAAACATCCTCCCGCAAAGAAGCCTCCACTTCAAAAGGGTGGGCCATGGGAGGAATCCCTTCCACATCGACTTCCTGTAATTTCTGAAAAAATCCGAGAATATCGGATAACTGAGCGGAATAGGCTTCTTTTTCCTCTTCGCTAAGTTGTATCCGGGCCAGCATGGACAACTTGTCTATATCAACTTCAGGGCGTTCCTGCATATCCAAAACTGGCTAAGGTTCCCTGTGTGAGAGGCAAGGTAAAAGGGGACCCTCGGACCACGAGTCTCAATCAAAGGGTTCTCTCCAGCTCCTCAATGATTGCCTCAGCTGGTTCGAGACCCACTGAGAGTCGGATTAAGTCGGGATTAATGCCTTGCTTCCTTAAATAGGCCCGACCCCCACTGGTGCTGACCAATTCATAGTGTGCTAAATACATGAATGGACACATCATTGTGAATCGGGCACCGAAGCTGGGGCTCTTTACAATACGGGACGGATCATAAAATCCGGCCAACGGCTTTCGCGTCGTGAAAGTTATTATGCTGCCGGGCCCCGCCTCCAGATGCTGAAGCCAATTGTAGTTGTATCCCGACGGTTGGGTCTTGGCCCAGAAAACCTCTTCGACTGCGTCACTTTCTTCCAGAAAAGTAGCCACCGCGGTGGCGGTTTTATTTACCCGGCGAATTGTTTCCTCATAATTACCGATCTGGGAAGCCATGCGCGCAAGATCACCACTTGAAGGGGGGGTTCCAAAGGTGGTCACCCGTGATACCAGATCATCATAGAATCGGGATTTAGCGTTCAGTGCCAGTGCGCCCATCATCACATCCGCTTCTGAAGCGGCATATTTGGTCAGGCTGTTGATGTGCAGATCGGAATAGCAGAGGATGTTGACATTATGCGGGCTGACCAGGGTTGGGTCCAGAATTAGAGCCGCCTTGTACTTGTCGGCCAGCGATCTGAGAACCTCAACATCAGGTGTTTGAACCAGAGGATTGGTTGGAACTTCGGTCACAATACCAGCCACCTTATGGCCGTACTGCGCCAGAGCATCTTTTAAATCATCAAGATTCAGAACATTGAGAAGAGTAATTGGAGGGGAATCCGGCAGGGCAAAACGTTCAAGGATTTTATTGGTATCGACATACAACCAACCAAGCTGAATCCAGATATCCTTGAAATTTTCCACCTGGATTGACTGAAGTGCCCGGAATCCCGTGTAGAATGCATTCATTCCACTGCGGAAAATATGGATATCGGTAGTGGCTGTGCCATACACGTTGTGCAATTGGGAGCGAATTAACGCAATGTTCTCTTCCGGGGACAGCGTGGTTCGAGCCTCTTGAAATGGAGGCTCTCTAAAATGCCTTTCCAAAAGTGCCTCCGCTTCCCGCGAAGAGAGGCCACAACCGGTGTGTTGCAGAAATGCCCGGCAACTTTTTCGAATGCCTGCATCATCAGGCAGCCGAACGGTCCAGATCGATTCGATTGGTACAATACTCTCAATCTTGACACCCGTGAAATGGCACAGGTCAACGGCGGCGGCTCGGGTTGGTAACAGTGGATCGAGTGGATCCATAAACCCCTTGTCGGACAGCAGTTTTGCCAATCTGGTTATCAATGGATTCCTGAAAAACCGCGGATAGCCGGAATCGAAAGAATTCAGGACCTCAAGGTTCTTTTCCTCGTAAGCGACAACATCCGCCATCGTCGGCAGGCTGACGCAGACGCTGTGCGGGCTTCCATTAATGGAATGACCCAGTGGATAATGTTGAAAGCAGGACAAGCTAGTCGATTTCGTTAGCGACGATCTGCTCAAGGGTTTGGCGACGTCGAATCAATGAATAGGAATCATCCGGATGAAGCAGAACCTCGGCTACTTCCGGAAAAGAATTGTAGTTTTTGGCAGACATGGCGCTGCAATAGGCTCCGGCTCCGCCAATGAGGGCAAAATCACCAATGGAAGCGACCGGTAAATCCCGTGGAGCCAAGCCTTCAGGGTCCGCCGGGGCGGGGGTCAGGATGTCACCGGATTCACAGCAGTGACCGACAATAATGACCGGCTGGGTGGATTCAGAGGGCGATTCCTGCAATATGTAAATTGGATGCTGTGCACCGTAGAGCGAAGGACGAAGGATCTCCGTCATGCCGGTGTCTAATTTCAGGAATTGATAACCCTCAGATCCGGTATCCGTAACATCCTGCACGGATGCCAACAATGCTGCTGCGTTGGCGGTCATGATAGTACCAGGCTCAATCTCGAGGTGCAACTCTCGACCAGTGCGATCGGCAAAATCGCGCAGTAAATCAGCAATTGGTTGCCCGATAACCTGCAGATCGGTACCTGTTTCATCATCCATCCGGGCAACCTTGTAACCACCGCCCAGGTTGAAAAAGCGAACGGTATCAAATGCTTCCGCCATCTTCAGGCTGAGTGAAGCGGCGCGCGTCCAGACTGCGGGATCGCTGCCCGATCCAATGTGAGTGTGGACTCGGACAACCGTCAGGTCATGGCGGGAGACAATTTCCCTTATCGCATCGAGTTTCTCATACCAGATTCCGAAACTTGAGGCGGGTCCGCCCACGTTGGTTCGGTTGGTTCCCCCTGACCCCAAGCCGGGATTAAAGCGCAATCCGATCTCCGAGCCGGGAAACGCCTGCCCGTATTTTTCAAGCTGATCCAGAGAGCAGGCATTGATAGCGACACCGTTATTCACCAGATCAACAAAGTTGTCTGGAAGTTCCTGTGTGCTTATGGTGATCTTGCTTGCTGCGATACCAGCCAGCAAGAGACGATCCGCCTCATAGCCGCTGCTGGCATCAAAGTGCAGGCCTTCCTCGTCAAATAATTTCAAAATGGCGCGGGTGGAGATTGCTTTCATGGCATATCTTACGGTCAGTCCGAAAGGAGCCGGAAATGCCAGGGCAGCCTTTGCCTGTTCACGCAAGCGGGTCTCATCATAGACGTAAAGGGGAGTTCCGTAGTCGTCTGAGAGGGACTTTGCAGTCGAATAATTTAGGATGGATTCGGCCATTTCACCTCATCTATTGAATGAAAGATGGCTTATGACAAGCGTGGAGACGCCTAGACAGCGGGATTCGTTAATTTCTGCAGAAATTCGAGAGTTTGTTCAGCCTGGGAAAGTCGCGAAAAACGACTTCGTGCGAAAGCCGGTGCGGTCT
>JAUVDD010000154.1 GCA_030595525.1 Puniceicoccales bacterium | reverse complement strand
AGTTTCCCTCGGAACAATTTCCCATTTCGGAACCCGGACCAGATGACCTGGCGGCAATTCTTTTCACTTCCGGATCCACTGGCCCGCCCAAGGGGGTTTGTTATGGGCATGGTCAGTTTGATGCCCAAGTTCGATTGGTTCGGGAAACATTTTCCATTGAGCCTGGAGAGGTGGACTTACCGATGCTTCCAATCTTTGCCCTGTTTAATCCGGCCTTGGGCATGACGACAGTTGTCCCGGAGATTAATCCAGGAAAACCGGCCAAGGCGCAACCCGAGAAGATTTTACAGGCAATCGAGGAATGCGGCGTAACCAACAGTTTTGGATCACCAGTATTGTGGAAGAAAATCAGCCGATATGCGAATGAACATGGGAAGAAGTATCCATCCGTTCGACGAATCCTGATGGCAGGTGCACCCGTTCCACCTGCATTAGTTGAGCAGTTGAAACCCTGCTTTCCGAACGCCCGGTTATGGTCACCCTATGGTGCGACTGAATGTCTTCCGGTCAGTTGTATCGATGGGGAGACGATTCTTCAATCATCCGCAGAGAAGACTACCGGGGGAGCAGGCACATGCGTGGGGGGAGCAGTTGCCGGAGTAGAGATCCGAATCATTCCCATTGTCGATGGGCCGATCGAGCAATTAGCCGATTGTGAACGAGTTAAAAATGGCGTAATTGGTGAAATCATTGCCACTGGACCCAGTGTCACCAAGGCCTACGATCGATTGCCGGAGGCAACCCACAAAGCAAAGATTATTGATGGGGATGTTGTCTGGCACCGTATGGGAGATGCCGGTTACATAGGTGAGAATGGATTGCTCTGGTTTTGTGGGCGAATCGCGGAGAGAGTCATCACATGTGATGGGCCCATGTACACCGATTGTTGTGAGGGGATATTCAATGTGATTCCTGGCGTAAATCGGTCTGCACTGGTCGGCTTGGGAGAGATGCCGAATCAGGAACCTGCGATTGTCATCGAACCTGAGCCAGGCATGATAATTTTTGAAGAAGAAGTGTTGAAACAGGCTTCGAAGTTTGAAGTGACAAGAGCAATCAAGCGCGCTTTCACCTGCAAGGCATTCCCTGTTGATGTTCGTCATAACGCAAAAATCCACCGTCTTGAATTGGCAAAACAATTTCAGAAGAAATGAAAGTATTCGTAACAGGTGGAGGTGGCTTCCTCGGAAGTTATGTTGTTCGAGATCTTTTAAAAGAAGGCCATGAGGTCGTTTCTTTTCAGAGAAGCGCACATCCGGAATTGCTTAAGCTCGGAGTTGAGGTGTTCCAAGGCTCCCTGACCGATGGAGATGCACTTGCGTTGGCCATGCGATCCTGTGATGCAGTGATCCATATTGCAGCAAAAGCAGGTGTTTGGGGTGCTGCGGATGAGTATTATGCCGTCAATGTCACCGGAACCGAACGTGTTCTCAAGGCGATGGAAGCGAATGGCATCAAGAAGCTTGTTTATTGCAGCTCGCCGAGTGTGGTCTTCAACGGAAACGCTTTTGAGGGTGAAGATGAATCGGTGCCTTATGGAGCCGAATGGACAAGTGTTTATCCCACGACCAAGGCCCTGGCCGAACAGAAGGTCCTGAAATGGGGAAGGGCAGGTCTTGGCAAGGTGATTGCTCTCCGACCACACCTGATGTGGGGGATAGGTGACCCACACCTGTTCCCGACTGTGATAAAACGCGTGAAGGCGGGACGATTGCGAGTTATTGGAGATGGAAAAAACCGTGTGGACACGACCCGGGTGGAAAACGCCTCAGCAGCTCATATTCTGGCTTTGAAAGCATTGGATAAGCAGAGCGCGATCAATCGGGCATATTTCATTTCCCAAGGAGAGGAATATTTGCTTTGGGATTGGATGAACCAGGTCTTTAAACAAATCAATCTTCCACCAGTTGAGAAACATGTTCCCTACAAATTGGCATACGGGATGGGGGCTATGTTCGAATGTATATGGAAGTTGGCTGGAAGCAAAAAGGTGCCACCCATGACCCGGTTTGTCGCTCGTGCGATGGCGAAGAGCCATTGGTTTTCAATCGAGGCAGCACGAAAGGACCTGGGATATTGCCCGGAGAGATTCCCCACAGAAGAGGGAGTTAAGCAGTACGCTGAAGCCTGGTTGGATGAGCGCACGACCAGTGAAGGTGTTTAGAAGGGAAGTTTTCCTGAAATACCTGTAACCAGATTGTGCTGGTTTCCGAATAAGTGAGTAAAGCGTGCTATCAGAAGCACATTTTCACTTTAAACAAAGAAATCATCACTATGAAAATCACGTTCCCATTATTTATCCTGTTGGCACTTGGCTCGATAAGCACTGCCAAATACTGCACCGCAAACCCGATGCCAGAAGCTTCCATACCGGAGACTGTTGATTGGTTCGCTCATCTGGATGCAGACCAACTGAGATCGACCCGGGTAGGCGGAACTTTGTTCGAGGAGCTTGCCAATATTGATCCATTGAAGGAAAACGAAAAACTGCCAATCAACCCAATACTGATTCTGAACGGACTGAAGGGAATCACCGCATTCGGCACAATTCCCAATCCGCAGGCTGAAGGAGAAGAAGTGGATGTCGTGGCGTTGATTAGCGGTACCCCTGAGTTGATGCAGATTTTCAAGGGTCTTATTGCAGGTTTCCAGCTGGAAAAACCTGATGCCATTGCGGAAATTCAGATCGAGGACAACAAGTTCCTTTTCATGAAGGAAGCTGGCATTTCCGGGATTTTCCTTGGTGAAGACCAGATCGCGATCAGCAAATCGATGGTTTCGATGACAAAATTCCTCTCGGTACATTCAGGAAAAGCGAACCATATGCAGTTTGGAAAGCAATTCCCTGTACCAAACTATGTTGATGGCATGGGCGTCTACATGGGAATATACGTTGAAGGATTGAGTGAATTCCAGGAACTTCCCGCACAGGCACGGATACTGCAATTGACGGAAGCGGTAGCAGTTCAGTTGGGGGAAAGTCAGAACAATCTGCATTTGCTGGCCTCCTTGATAGCGGATGTTCCGGATACCGCTTCCCGAGTACGTGATGTACTGAACGGCTTGGTTGCAGTTATGATGCTGACCCAGAACGGCCATCCGGACGTCGCTACATTAGTGAATTCCGCAAAAGTGTCACAGCAGGACAATGCAGTCACCTTGAAGGTGGATTACCCGGCTGCTTCAGCAGAGAAGTGGATTGGAGTCCTGGTGGAGATGATTAAGGCCAAAATGTCTGAAAAAGCGGAACTCACTGAAGGAGCAGATCCTATTGAACCAATAGAAGTATTGGAGCCAGTGGGTTGAGGTTGTTTGATTAACCGGATTGGAAATCTTGATTAATCTGAGATCGATCGATTAGATATGACACTAAGTATGGTCCAGGCAATTCCCGAAACAGTCGTTGGGGCAGAATCGCGAAGGCAGCGTTTCTCAGCTTTGGCCAAGGAGCATTATCAGCCGGTGTATTGTTTCATTGCCCGACAGGTATCCGACAGGGCAGATGCGGCAGACATTACCCAGCAGGTATTCGTGAAGGGTTTCAGGAGTTTTGAACGATTCGATCTGGACCGGGCCTTTGCTCCATGGATTTTCACGATCGCCCGACGATGTATGGTGGACTTCTTTCGCTCCAGCCGACCCCAAAGCGAGCAGATCCATGAATCAATCATCGATCCGGGATCAAATCCCAGGGAAGAAACAATTAAAAAGGATGGCGCGAACCAACTGTGGGAGTTGGCAAGCAGATTGAAGCCACAGCAGCACCAAGTGTTGCTTTTACATTACAAAGAGAATTTCACGATGCAGGAAACAGCAAGGATCATGGGCATAACGAAGACCCACGCCAAGGTGCTCGTGTTCCGGGCGCGGACAGCCCTGAAGAAACGCATACAGAACTCCCCAAACGTAGCAGGAGGCATGGACCGATGAAGAAATGGATTATTAGACAGTATATAGCGTTGGCAGAAGTATTTGGATTGAGGGTACCGGGCTGGATGCAGAATCAATTGCCAGATGGCCAGGTTGCCGAATTGCAGCAACAGGAAGCTTCTTTCACAAACTCATTGAAGGAGCAGGACCTTGAGGATGTTGATGTGCCAGAGAATTTGGATTTCCTAATTGAAAGCAGGATTCGTGCATCCGCAGGTGTAACGAAGGAAAAGGCATCGATTATCAGCTACCTAATCCCTGTATCAGCATTCGCGGCATGTGCCGTATTGGGATTATATCTTTTGAACACACCGGATTGGAAAGCACCTGAAGACGGATCTGTAGTTAAGCAAATTCTGAGTGAAATTGAATCACCCATCCGGACGGTAATCGAAGAGAGCGGACTCAACCAGCCGGAAAAAGGCGATATTCTCCTTAGACCTTTGTCATCGGAAAAAGCCCGGCTATCAACTGATCTGACAAACGCCCTCAAATATGTGGCACAGGGCGTGGTTCCCGACCAATATATGGATGAAGTCAATTTCCGCCTGGATGTCTTTAATGCGGAAATGAGTAAACCGATATAGTATCGGGATCGCGATCGAACATCCTTGAAGTCGGTCCGAGAATCGATCCCGATTTGGGTCCCGATCGCGATTTTCGGAAAAAATTAAGCCCTCCAGATGTGCCGGAACGGAAATTCGTGCTCTTATCCTATCGTTTGAATAGGTGGGTGCCCTTATTCCCGCTTTTGTCTTCCGGTTTACGGCGTGACAGCCACGAGACTTCAGAGCTCCCTATGATTTGAAATCAGGGAAGAGCCGCATTGAAAATCGCTCGTACACCCCAGGGGGCTTATGAACCTACAAGGATGGATCAGGAGATATCATCAGGTCAAACCAGAATTTTTCCTGGAAATGGTGTGTTTGAACTTAAGAACGGCGAAATTGATTTCCAGG
>JAUVDD010000220.1 GCA_030595525.1 Puniceicoccales bacterium | reverse complement strand
TAGCATTCCTCCTACTTGCCTCGTTGATCTCACTGGCACAATCCACCCCTGCGAATTCCAAGCTGCCATCCGTCGATCGTTTGAGGATCTGAAAATACTTAAATAAATACGGAACTGCGGACTATTTTCCGCCCACCAGCTTGTATACTTCAGTACCGGCTGCGAGAAAGGCGCCAAGACCGTAGACTTCGGTCTTGTCTGGGTAGGAATCTTCAGGAGAGCTGCCCACCGGCTGTACATAGGTCAGCATTCCTTCCTCGTTCACCAATTCAATCAGGGCATTCCAAGCCTTGAAGATAACAGGTTCATAGGTCGCCCGATCCAGCACGCCGTTGTTCACTCCCCAAGCGAGGCCAAAAGTTAAAAACGAAGTACCGCTTGTTTCCTTGAGTGGATACGCCTCCACTCCTCCGAGCAAACCAGCACTCCATGTACCATCCTCACGCTGGCAGTTTTTCGCGCTTTCTGCCATATCCTTAAGCAGGTCGATATAGAAGGACCGCCCTTCCCAATCCTCAGGCAAGTCTGGAATCATCAAGCCAAGACCGCCAAACACCCAGCCATTTCCTCGTGCCCAGTAGATGTTATTACCGTTCTTTTCGAACTGTGTGAAATACCGTGTATCTCGGAAAAACAGCTTATCTTTCTTGCTCCAAAGCAGGTCGTAGGATGCGTGGTACTCCTCGTCCATGAATTCGAGGTATTTATTCTCTCCTGTTATCTTGGCCAAACGTGCCCAAACCGGAGGTGCCATAAACAGTGCGTCGCACCATCCCCAACGATTGCTGCAGTCTGTCGTCTTTGGTTTTCCTCCAGATCCAGTCCACTCAAGGGAGCCCGTTTTCCGGTTGGCAAGAATCCAGTCAAACCGTTCTTTTATGGGTCCAATCATCGCCGGATCATTAAAATCCTGATACAATGAAAGGTACATTTGCCCGACAGCATGATCATCAGCATGGTACGGTCGTTTATGCGGGATCCAACCATGGCGTTCACCGATTGTCTTGAGGAAATCCGTATATTTATCAGGATTGTCCGCAACTTTCCGCCAATGGTCCATTCCCGCATAGAGCGCACCGTTATGCCACTCGAGTTCGTGCTGCTCTGGAGTGGGTTTTCCCGTCTTTTCTGCCTTCGCCTTATTGTCACTCGAAATTGCACGATACTTGGCGCGTTCATCAAAAGTCGCAATCTGCCAGTCGGCCACCTTCTGGGTGATCGCCTTGACCTCCTGTGGGGTTGGTTCCTGCCCGGCATACGAACCGCATGACATCCCGGATAAGATTAACATCATGGAAAACACTTTTACTTTCATCATTATATTCATTTGTCGTTTTCACCTTTGACGTAACCGAAGTTGGCCAGAATTCCGCCATCCACATAGAGCACATGGCCATTAACAAAATCGCTGGCTTTTGAAGAGAGGAACAGCGCCGCATTGCCAACATCCTCTGGTTCGCCCCAGCGCCCGGCTGGTGTGCGCATCATCACAAGATCGTTGAAAGGATGATTGCCTTCTCGAATGGGAGCCGTCTGCGAGGTGGCAATGTAACCCGGCCCTATTCCGTTGACCTGGACATTGTGCTTGGCCCATTCGCAACACATGTTGGCTGTCAGCAGCTTTAGACCGCCCTTAGCGGAGGCGTAGGCGGAAACCGAATTGCGGCCGTATACGCTCATCATTGAACACATGTTGATGATCTTACCGGCACCTTTTTTGATCATACCCGGCGCAACACGCTTGCCGACAATGAACGGTGCAATCAGATCCACGTCGATCACCTGTTTGTAGTCCGCCACAGGCATGTCGAGGATTGGTATCCTCTTGATGATGCCAGCGTTGTTTACGAGGATATCAATGGTGCCAACCTCTTCCTCAATACGCGAGATACCCGCATCCACATCCGCCTCGTTAGTCACGTCAAAGACCGTTGTGTAGGCATCGATCCCGTTGGCAGCATAAGCCTCCTTTGCCGGTCCCAGCTTGGACTCATCAATGTCGTTCACGCAGATTTTCGCTCCGGCCTGGCCGAGAACAGTTCCAATAGCCATACCGATACCGTGCGTTCCACCGGTAACCAATACGACCTTATCTTTTAAATCAAACAGTTGCTGAATCATAATAATTTTCCTCTATTGTAAATCTTTAATTGCAATGTGGTCCATATCGTCAAACCGCTGGTTTTCACCACCCATCGCCCAACAGAAAGTATAGGCCTTGGTACCACATCCGGAATGGATCGACCACATCGGTGAAATCGCGGCTTGCTCGTTGGACATGGCAAGATGCCGGGTTTCATCACCCGGTCCCATCATGTGAAATACCTTGGTATTCTCATCGAGTCCGAAATACATGTAGAATTCCGTACGACGCTCGTGTGTGTGACACGGCATGGTGTTCCACACACTACCGGTCTCCAGCGCGGTGAAGCCCATCACCAGTTGGCAACTTTGAATACCATTCTCGTGGATGTATTGATAAATGGTGCGCTTGTTAGCATCTTCTACCGAACCGAGGTGCAGCGCATTGGCATCAGCCTTCTTCGCCTGTCTGGTCGGGTACTCCTTATGGGCAGGATAGCTTACCAGATAGAATCTTGCTGGGTCGCCGGCATCCACACTGGCAAAGGAAATCGATTCACTTCCCCGGCCGATGTAGAGCCCGTCAAGGTTTTCCATAGTGTATTCTGTATCATCCACGGTAACGACTCCGTTCCCTCCGATGTTCAGAACACCCACCTCTCGGCGCTGGCAGAAAAAGTCCGCTGCCAGCTCCTTGCCTGCTTCCAGTGACAGACTATTCTTCGTCGGTATAGCGGCACCGATGATGCCCCGTTCCACTTCGCAATAAAGCAGGTTCAATTTACCATCCTCGAATAACTCCACCAGAAAGGCATCACGCAGTTCCTGCGTGCTCATCCGTCGGTATTCGTTCACTCCAACTGTGTATCTTACGTCCATTTGTTTTAGTATAATAATTCCTAATTAGATTATTTACTACTGACAGTCCTCAAATACTTATTCCATGCATCTGATGTAGTGATTTCTCCAGCACGTTCCCATCCGTATCCGGTACGGTATTCGACCTGCCCTTTGGAATCTGTCTTTGTAATCAACACCGCATGGTCACCGAGCGACTCACCTGTTTCAATCACCTTGTATCCATCGATCCGTTTTGGATCCATAACAATACCAACGCCAAGACCATCACCGTCCAATATTTCCCATATGGCAATCCAACCCTTCTTCAGGCCTTTACTGAGTATATCCTCCTGGTGATGGCGCACCAGTCCAACAGCAATCGGCAGGCCTTTTGCTATCTTTCCATTCTTCTTGATGGTCGAAGTCGACGTGTACAATCGATCGCCGAGCTTGATGGAGATCTGTTTGTCTTCCGTGTATTTATCTCCTCCGTGTTCCCATTCATAGCTCAAAACAAAAACGGATTCCTTCGGTTCGCATTTAATGATTTTCCATGCCTTGAAGACATTAGAGGAAACCATCTGACCATCGATCCAGAGAGCAAGGCCTCCGCATCCTCGTGAGGCTCCCACCTTGTAAGGATCGTAGCCCTCACCATGATCTTTATGGTAAGTTTTTCCCTCAGCGGCCTCCTTGTACCATTTGTTAATGATCGGGTAATCAACGCGCTTAAGCCAGGCATCAATTCCGCTATCCTCGGTCTTTTCCTTGAGTGCAGGACCGTATGCCCTGAATGCAATCTTGTCATTCTCCCAGGCGAAATCATCCACCCGCTCGGGAACAAACCGGCAGAACGTACCCGGTTCCTTATCATCTGCCACATGGCAAATGCACGTTGCCAGAAAAATC
>JAUVDD010000390.1 GCA_030595525.1 Puniceicoccales bacterium | reverse complement strand
AGTGCGGCATCACCAACCATCACTGGAACGATTGGATGGATCTCGCCTTTAATGGTCAGGCCAATCTCAAGCAGTCCCTTGCGGTAATAAGCCGTATTATCCATCAATCTGTCCCGCAGTTCGGTTGACTCCTTCAGCATATCGATCACTTCCAGCGAGGCCGCAGTAATTGGCGGGGCCAATGTATTTGAAAATAGATACGGTCTGGAGCGTTGGCGAAGCATCTCGATCAGCTCCTTGTGTCCACTGACGTATCCACCACTTGCTCCACCCAGTGCTTTGCCTAATGTACCGGTCAGTAGATCAACTTTCCCCGTCAGGTTGTAATGCTCATGCGTACCCCGGCCGGTCTTACCCATAAAGCCCGTGGCATGACAGTCATCTACCATCACCATGGCATCGTATTGTTCTGCAAGTTGAATGACTCCGGGTAAGTTTGCCACAATCCCATCCATTGAAAACACACCATCGGTAACGATCAATTTGTGGCGAATGCCTTGTGTGTCACATTCCCTGAGTTGTGACTCAAGATCGTGCATGTCGTTATTCAGGTAGCGATACCGCTGGGCTTTGCACAAGCGGACCCCATCGATGATGCTGGCATGGTTCAGTTGGTCGGAAATGATGGCATCTTCCTTGCCCAAAAGCGGTTCAAAGACGCCGCCGTTGGCATCGAAACAGGCGGCATACAGGATTGTGTCTTCTGTTCTCAGGAATTCACTGATTGCAGACTCAAGCCGCTTATGAATTGTCTGGGTTCCACAGATGAACCGGACACTGGCCATTCCAAATCCATTCTCATGAACTGCCTTCGAGGCGGCTTCTAAAACTCGTGGATGATTGGCCAGCCCCAAGTAGTTGTTGGCACAAAAGTTTATGACATTTCGCCCATCGGAGAGTTTTATATGAGCGGATTGAGAACTATCGATCAGGCGCTCGGATTTGAATAATCCCGCTTCGCGGATCTCATCCAGTGTCGTTTTGATTTGTGATTGGAAGCTTTCCGAAAACATGCGCCAGTTTTATTGTAAACAGAATTTCCTTTCAACTGGATAATCAGATTCTTGAAAAATTCCCTAATTGAGGTAGTTTTCCTAAATGCGAGCGATATTAAAGGAATCCACCGGTCCGGGACTTGTGATGAAAGATATGCCTGTTCCTGAGCCGGGAGCCGATGACGTTTTGATTCGTGTATTGAAAACATCCATCTGCGGAACAGATGTTCATATCGACACTTGGGATGCCTGGGCGGCCTCGACAATTAAGCCACCCATGATTATCGGACACGAATTCGTTGGAGAAATCGTGGAAATGGGTAGTCATGTTGAAGGCCTGAAAGTTGGAGAAATTGTCTCCGGAGAAGGCCATCTTGTCTGCGGGAAGTGCCGGAACTGTTTGAGCGGCCGCATGCACTTGTGTCCGCATACCTTTGGTGTGGGTGTGAATCGTCAGGGTGCTTTTGCTGACTTTTTGTGCCTGCCAAAAACAAATGTCTGGCCGGTGAATCCAGCAATTTCACAAGATATTGCCAGTTGTTTTGATCCGCTGGGAAATGCTGTGCACACTGCGACCTACTTTGATGTCCTCGGAGAAGATGTGCTTATAACTGGAGCTGGACCCATCGGTTGTATGGCCGCGGCCATCTGCCGCCATGCCGGAGCAAGGAGCGTTGTCGTTACGGATGTTAACCCCTATCGTCTTGAGTTAGCCAGGAAGATGGGTGCCACTGTTGCGCTTGATGTATCGAAAGATTCACTACTTGAAACAGAAAAACTCCTTGATATGAAAGAAGGTTTCGATGTGGGTCTGGAAATGAGCGGTAATCCAGCCGCCTTAAGACAAATGATTGATGTGATGTTCAGTGGTGGAAGGATTGCCCTTCTGGGAATTATTCCGGCTGAGGCACAAGTTGATTGGACAAGTATCATTTTCAAAGGGCTGACACTAAAGGGAATCTATGGTCGGAAGATGTATGAAACATGGTATAAGATGAGCGTTCTGCTGCAGGGTGGATTAAATATTGAACCAATTATTACTCATCGATTCCCGGCAGAGTCTTATCGAGAGGCCTTTGATCTGATGGAAAGTGGCAAAAGTGGTAAAATCGTCCTTGAGTGGGATTAGGCTGTTGCGAATTTCAGAGCTGACTGGCTGGCATCAGGGCACCCTTGCCAAACTCGGCATTTAACGAGTCACTGATTCGGCAGAGTTCCCGCTGCTGCAATTGTCCCGGATCGAATAAATCTCCCTGCATCCAGTCGGGATAGAGGTTACTCAGTTGAACCCGGATCTGATTCAGCTTCACGCGGCGTTGCCATGCCCGTTTTGACAATATGCGTACATGTGGGGAAAAGACGGGATCCAAATTGCTGGGATCCGGCAGACTATGACTGGCTTGGCAGACTTCCCTGTCAGTATACCGCACTCCCAATGTCAAGGTCCTGGCACATTGATGTGCTTTTCGTAATCGTCGTAACTGTTTAATTAGCAGCGCTTTGAATGCCTGTTGGACAAAAGATTCACTTCCAGTCTCATCGGCGAAGGTTTCTTGTCCACCAAATGATTTCGGTTTCGGTTTCTCCGTGAGAACAGGTTCTTCCTCCTCACCACGGGCCAGATTCAGGAGAGACTGGCTTTGTTTTCCAAGGACGGGATAAAGGATATCTGGTCCAGAAAGGACCATGTCCCCAATCGATGTCAGGCCAATTCTCTGAAGCCGCTGTACCAGAACCGGTCC
>JAUVDD010000263.1 GCA_030595525.1 Puniceicoccales bacterium | reverse complement strand
ATACTGGAGGCCGAGCGGAACCGGCGAATACAGGGTTCAGGTAACATCGGCAAATTTGCCACATGCAGGCAGTTTTCACGCAACGCTGGATGACAGCGTGAGTGGGAGCCTGTATTCCCGCAACGAACTGACCCTGGGCGTTGATCTTGCAGGGCAATCCAACATCGTGCTTCGTTTTTGGGCCAAGAAATTTAACGATGAAGCGCATGGTCCGCCTGCGACGCCCTTTGTTGACGGCGCGGATTTCGACGGCGTCGCAATCAGTGCAGACGGTGTTAACTGGTATGAAGTACAAGGATTGCGCTCTGAAATTTACGAAATCTACAGTGAGTTCATTGTTGACCTTGATGCAGCCATAGCAACCCATGGTTTGGCTTATAATTCGACCTTCAAAATCCGGTTCAACCAATACGACAACTACAGTATATCTTCTGATGGAATCGCGATTGACGATATTTCGATAACAAGCGAAATTATTATTCCAAAAACAACCATTCTGTCCATTCCACTGGATAGTGATCCGGGTTGGGCAACGGAAGGGCAGTGGGCGTTCGGAGTCCCATTAGGGAATGAAGGAGATCCTTCATCAGGCTACACCGGTACCCATGTTTATGGCTACAATCTGGCAGGAGCCTATGCAAACAACATACCGCAGTACTGGCTTACCAGTTCGGTCCTGGATTGTTCCGGTTATTCCAATGTAGAGCTAAAATTCCGGCGGTGGCTGGGAGTTGAGAGTGCTACATGGGACCATGCGGAAATCGAGGTCAGCAACGATGGATCAACATGGTCCAAAGTCTGGTCTCACACAGGTGGTACTATTCTGGGTGGTTCGTGGTTTCCAGCCAGCTATGATATTTCTTCAGTTGCCGATAACCAGTCGACAGTTTACCTCCGCTGGGGTATGGGCCCTACGGATTCTTTAGTAACCTATTGCGGGTGGAACATTGATGATATCGAGCTCGAAGGCCACCCAATTACAACTCCGATGGCCTTCTTCGACAATTACATCACCGCTGTGGACACTGAACTGAATGTTGCGGCACCAGGTGTTCTTGCTAATGATTATAATCCTACCGGCGAACCGCTGACCGCAATACTGGATACGGATGTCAGCAACGGAACATTGACATTGAACTATGACGGATCCTTCGTTTACACCCCGAATCCCGGATTTGAAGGCACGGACTCATTCACTTATTATGCAACCGATCCCGACCGTGTAAATGAAAGTGATGTTGTTACCGTAACGATTTCGGTGGGAAAGAGGGTCCTGGTCGGTGGCTTAACGCTGAACGGGGACTTCAACGCCAATCCCGGTGATGAAGTGAGTTTTGCTGACACTGCAGAATGGTATAACCTCGGCGGCGAACAGACAGATCAGTGTACGAGGAATAATTTGACTTATGATGGCTCTCAGAATGCGGTCCTTACCGCTGCCAGACACTTTGGGCTGGATACCGGACACACGATTGCCGAAGGAGATGTTTTTGATATCAGCTATGTATGGAGGGATGCCTGGATGTGGCTTGACGCATTCGACCAGGTCAGCGTGTCCCTGTTTGTAACGCACAACAACACGATTGCCGGCCTGCGAACTGACCTGGTTTCGGATCTGTCGGGCGCTTCAACAATCGATAACTCATATGAAGCGGTCGACCACAACGGAATTTACACGGCGGTGGCAGGAGACGCGGACAAAACCCTGTTTCTGGCAATTGAGACCGCTTCCAGTGGATTTGCCCGTGTGGACAACTGTGAGCTGATCCTGATGCCGGGAACACCACCTTCAGTCGGGTCTGGGTACGATGCATGGATTATGTCCTATGGCATGAGTGGAGTCCTGGGTGATGCAACCAATGACTACGACGGGGACGGCTTAAACAACCTGTGGGAATATGGTTCAGCTGGCGATCCCACCAATCCTGAGTCGCGTGGAATCCCGCCAGCGCTTGGAAATACCAAGCAAGCGGGCGGAGCCAACTGGATCGAGTATATCCATCTGGAACGCACCAGTGCCAATCACGGGCTCACCTACACAATTGAACAGACGCCGGACCTGATCGACCAACCGTGGAGCAACAGTGTGGATGCGGAAGTGGTAGGATATGGCGACGCCCCGATTATCGACTTCTTGACGGTAACCAACTGGATTCCCACTGATGGGAAAACCCAGGAATTCCTGCGTCTGCGTATCGAGAAATAAACCCATAAGCGGCGGTTAGATAGGGGCGGTGGATGTCTATCCGTCGGGCGATTCGGGCGGCGTGCCCGGTATCTTGGATTTGCCGCATTTCGAAGCCTTCGGAGCCGCGCACCGGATGCCGATACCGATGGGAATGGATAAGCGCCGTTGACGCCCTCCCTTTAAGCGGAACCACTCGCAGAGTTAGTCGTCTGCGGGTTAAAGCATGTGACACAAGGTAGACTGTAAATTAAAATGCCCAACATGTCGTAAGATTTTCTTTATTAAAGCTTTTCAAAGCATAGTGGGTATGTTAAACTGTCTTAATCAAGTAGAGGAGAATAGTGGCAATGAAAGCAGTAATAAGGAAGGGCTTCCGCTGGACTATTATCAGCCTGATGCTGATTGCGTTCACAGGGAGTGTACAGGGCGCGCTGAGACCATGGGGTGATTCCGCATCACTCGCCGAACTTCAGGGCGTATTTGACGGTATTGGTTCAACGATTGATGCCGTGAAC
The DNA here is from genome assembly GCA_030595525.1 of Puniceicoccales bacterium. Classification (GTDB taxonomy): domain Bacteria; phylum Verrucomicrobiota; class Verrucomicrobiia; order Opitutales; family Oceanipulchritudinaceae; genus Oceanipulchritudo. Next base: position 804 of record JAUVDD010000263.1, on the reverse strand, counting down.
GATCAGACATCCGAAGCTCTTTTTGAGCCGACAGGTGCAGGTAATTCCGTGGCAGCGTACGTTGCGACGGTATCATGGGGATGGTCTGATCTGGAGTTCGGGATCTATAGTATGAATGACCCATCACAACGAGTGAAGTTATTCAATGAATCAACAGCCGCTCTGGGTGATTCTGTTGTGTTGACCTTCGACGAAGGCCTTGGGCTAGTTGCATCGGTTGATCTCTCCAACCCGCTCGATCCAGTTGTAATCGATCAGAGTGACTACTTCGTGGAGTTCGGTTTCTATGCGATTGCATACGATGGTGCATCAGTAGTGGAAGGCCCCTTGTATTCCGAAGACAGTCTTAATCCGGGGGGATATGCCCGCTTCCTGACTTACGAAGCAAAGGGCGATGATGTTACCATCGGAGATGCCGGAACATATAATGACATCAATCACTGGTACGTTGCTGCCGAGGGCGGTAACTACGACGGAACGAGCACAGAGAATGCTGACTTCAATGACATGATTGTACAGATGGAGTCCATTACTCCGATTCCAGAACCCGCCACTCTGGGTCTCATGGGGGTATTTGCTGGCGGAATATGCTTCTCTCGACGCTTTTTCCAAAAGATCTGATATTCTTACAAATCCTAATCTTCCAGCCTCTCCGTGATCATTCGTGGAGGGGCTTTTTTATTCATCCGCCAGCGAAAGATGATGAACAACAATACGGATATGCTGTCTATATTGACGAAGGGCGAAAGCCCAAGCTGGCGACACCGAGATTCAAATCGCTGAATGTTGCCCATGTCCAGATTG
>JAUVDD010000043.1 GCA_030595525.1 Puniceicoccales bacterium | reverse complement strand
TGATTGCGGAATTGGAATTGCGCATGGATGAAATTCCTCCTTCCCTGGCGTTGGCACAGGCTTCCTTGGAAAGTGCGTGGGGGACCAGCCGGTTTGCCAGAAAAGGGAATAATCTTTTTGGGATCTGGTGTTATACTCCTGGTTGCGGAATTGTTCCTCGTTTGCGTCCTGTGGGTGCCTCCTATGAGGTGACCTCATATTCCTCTCCTTTGGGGTCTTTTAAAGACTATATGATCCTTCTTAATAGCAATCCCGCATATCGTCAGCTCTGGGCGCTCCGTAAAAATGCCCGGTTAAATGGTGATTCTCTCGAAGGTTCCATTCTGGCGGGGGGCCTTCGTCGGTATTCAACTGAGGGAGATGTCTATATTCAGAAAGTACGGCAGCTTATTCGTGTTAATCATCTGCAGAAGTTTGATCCCTAAAAAGGAGACAATATGACGCAACCTCTTTCTGGCTCCATTTACTAGTGTGTCATAATGGCGCCTTACGGAATGAGAGATAACATTTAACCTATTGGTTATCAATGGGTTATCGATATATTAATATTGGTGCGATTCATGCATTTGAATAAGCATGACATTTGATGCAAACCGATATACCGAAAAATCCCGAGAAGCGATCACGCGTGCCCAGACGGAGGCACGGAGACGTGGGCATCAGGAAGTGGACAACTGGCATTTGCTGGCAGCCATGCTTACGCAATCCGGAGGAATATTGCCTGGTTTGCTGAACCGCATGGAGATCACCCCGGCAGCGGTGGAGTTGGCCCTTGGCCGGGAATTGGACAAACTTCCTCGTGTGACCGGATCAACTCCTTCCGGTACAATCTATGTCACGAATCAGCTTGGGATTGTGTTCAATCATGCTGAGAAAGCAGCGGAGGAGATGCATGACGAATATGTATCCGTCGAGCACCTCTTTCTTGGATTGATCCGCGCCAAGGACCATTCCGGAATGCCATCCTTTTTGAAAACATTTGGTCTGGAAGAGCCACGTGTTCTGGAAATAATCAGGGAAATGCGCGGAAACCAGCGTGTGACCAATCAAAACCCGGAGGGCACTTACGAGGTGCTGGAAAAATATGGTATTGATCTGGTTGAAATGGCTCGTTCCGGAAAGCTTGATCCGGTCATTGGTCGGGATGATGAAATTAGACGTGTGATTCGTATTCTTTCCCGGAAAACAAAGAACAATCCTGTTTTGATCGGAGAACCGGGAGTGGGAAAGACGGCCATTGTCGAGGGGTTGGCCCAGCGGATTTTAAGGGGAGATGTTCCAGAGGGATTAAAAGAAAAGACTGTTTTCTCCCTCGATCTGGGAGCATTGGTAGCAGGTGCCAAGTTTCGTGGGGAATTTGAGGAGCGCCTGAAGGCGGTATTGCAGGAAATCAAGTCAGCGGAAGGCAGAATCCTGCTGTTTATAGATGAATTGCACACAATCGTAGGGGCAGGCAAGGCGGATGGCGCCATGGATGCCGGCAATCTTCTGAAACCGATGTTGGCCAGGGGAGAGTTGCACTGTATTGGTGCCACAACACTGGATGAATATCGCAAATACGTGGAAAAGGATGGTGCGTTGGAGAGAAGATTTCAGCCTGTCATTGTAGATCAACCAAACCTCGAGGACACCATTTCCATTTTGCGTGGATTGAGGGAACGCTTCGAGATCCACCATGGTGTTCGGATAACTGACAATGCCCTGGTGAATGCGGCTACTTTGTCGCACCGCTACATAACTGACCGGTTTTTACCAGATAAGGCAATCGACCTCATCGATGAAGCGGCTGCCATGGTTCGGACGGAAATGGATTCCATGCCGCAGGAACTGGATGCTTTATCGAGACGGTTGCTGCAGTTGGAAATTGAGGAAGCGGCATTGAAAAAGGAGAAAGACGCCGCATCAAAGGAGCGCCTGGAAGTTCTTCGCAAGGAACTGGAAGACGTGCGTGAGGCTTGCACCGCGCTGCGCGCCCGGTGGGAGGATGAGAAAAGCTCTGTTGGGGAGACGCGTCAATTGCGTGAGAACCTTGAAAAAGCACGCCAGGAAATGGAGTCGGCTGAGCGGATATATGATCTGAACAAGGTGGCCCAGCTCCGGCACGGGACAATTCCTGAACTTGAGGAACGCCTCAAGGAGGCCGAAACCATTACCCGGACCAAGCAAAGCCAATTGTTCAAGGAGGAGGTCACCGATGAGGAGGTTGCTGACATCGTTAGCCGTTGGACGGGAGTTCCAGTGACCCGATTACTGGAAGGTGAGAGAGAGAAATTGCTTCGGATGGAGGAAATTCTGCACAGGCGTGTCATCGGACAGGATGAAGGCGTACAAGTCGTCAGTGAAGCGATTTTGCGATCACGCGCGGGAATCAAGGATCCTCGGCGTCCCATTGGGAGTTTCCTGTTTCTTGGGCCAACCGGTGTGGGCAAAACCGAATTGGCCAGGACTTTGGCCGAAACGTTGTTTGACAGTGAAGAGGCGATGGTGCGCCTGGACATGTCCGAGTACATGGAGAAGCACTCCGTTTCCCGTATGCTCGGAGCGCCTCCCGGATACGTCGGTTATGATGAGGGCGGCCAATTGACCGAAGCTGTCCGCCGCAAACCGTATTCTGTCATCCTTTTTGATGAAATCGAGAAAGCGCACCCGGATGTTTTCAATGTACTTTTGCAAATCATGGATGATGGCCGGATCACGGACAGCCAGGGGCACACTGTGGATTTCAAGAACACGGTCTTAATCCTGACTTCCAATATTGGTAGCCGGGTTTTGGTCGATGGAGTGCACGGAGATGAGATACCTGAAGGAATACGGAATTCCGTGTTTGCTGAGCTGCGGGCATCGTTTCGTCCGGAATTCCTGAATCGGCTGGATGATTCCATCTTGTTCAAACCACTGACGCAGGAAAATATTGCCGCAATTATCGATATTCTACTGGTGGACCTTAATAAAAGACTGGAGGAGAAGAAGATTACCGTGGAGCTGGATGGTGCTGCCAGGGAATGGTTCTCTGAGAAAGGATATGATCCTGTATATGGTGCACGACCACTTAAGCGGTTGATCCAGAAGCAGATCGAAAATGCCTTGGCGAGGGGGATCATTAGTGGGGAGATTGCCGAGGGAACGGTTGCTGGATTCACTGTTTGCGAGGGATTGGTAACCTGTCAGCATGCTCCAGGGCGATAAAGTCCTGCAAACGGGCGTTTTTCCTGATGATTTTTTGTTGACGCGCCCTGTGGGCGTGTTTTGCTCCTCCCTTTTCCTAAATCTCAATCGTTATGTCCGTAGAAGTAAAAATTCGTAAAGGAGAGCCAATCGAACGCGCACTGCGCCGGCTCAAGAAGCGCCTCGACCGTGAAGGCGTAATCCGTGATGTTCGCGCAAAGCGCTATTTTGAAAAGCCGTGCGAAGTTCGCCGCCGCAAGAAGAAAGTGGCTGCCTTCTCCGCTATGCTGCGTGCCCGTTACGAGAATCAGTAATCGGTTCAATAATTTTTCTCGAAATCCCTACCGGTATCCGGTGGGGATTTTTTTGTCTTTTTCACATCGCAGGGTTGCCCTTTCCCCGGGGATCGCCTTGTTGTTTAGCCTCTCGCAGTCATGAAATTTTCTATATCCAGTTGTTGGAATTCCCACCGTCACGATGATGGTTATGCCATGCTGGTCGAATTGGCTGAAATGGGATTTGAATATGTGGAGCTTTCCCACGGGACTCGCATTAGTCTGGTACCAGGTATTTTGAAGGGAATTGAGGAGAAGGTTATTAAGGTTTCCTCCGTACATAATTTTTGCCCGTTGCCCGTCGGCGTGATGGGTGCTGCTCCCAATCTTTACGAACCGACCGCGATCAGCCGCAAGGAAAGGATCCTTTGGTTGCACAACACTTTGAAGACGGTCGATTTTGCGCAGCGCGTCAATTGTGACCGAATTGTCCTGCATTCGGGAAAAGTCAGGCTCCTCTGGGGAAATCCCGGCCCTGCCGTGGATGATGCATTTGATGCTGCTGAAGGAGAAGATTCGGCCGCGTTGAAGCTGGCCCGCTCAAAGGGATTGAAGCGGATGAACAGCAAGAAGAAGGCGTTCATGAAGCGACTTCGTGAAAGTTACGGACTGGTCGCGGAAAGAGCAAAAGAAGCAGGCGTCCGGTTCGGTATAGAGAACCGCGAAGGATTCAGCGAGCTGCCTCTGGATGACGATATGCTCAGCCTCCAGGAGGAACTGAGTGAGCTGGAGGTTTTTGGATACTGGCATGACAGTGGGCATGCCGAGTTGAAGGACAGGATGGGACTGCTCGATCATCGGGAATTCCTGACCAAGCTCCGACCGCATTTAATCGGGTTTCATCTGCATGATGTCAGCGAGAAGAACCACGATCACCAGACCCCCGGAACAGGTGTTATTGATTGGTCAATTCTTGCCGATAATATTCGTGAAGACGATGCCGTGATAATGGAAATGAGCCCGCAGTTGACCAAAGAGGAAATTTTGAATGGGAAGGAATTCCTAGTGAAAACAATTCCATCCCTGAGTGGAAAATGAGCGGGTCGACGGAATGGATACTCGCATCGGGATCGCCCCGAAGGCGGGAGTTGTTAAAACAGCTTACGCCGGAGTTCGTGGTAATCTCGCCCAATGTTCCGGAATGGGAGCCAGATGAAGCGGATCCCTTTCATCAGGTGGAAGAAAACGCTACTCGCAAGGGACGGGTGGTTGCCGAAGAGCATCCGGAAGCGCTGGTTATTGCTGCCGATACGACTGTCGCTCTCGGAAATCGACTGTTTGCCAAGCCCGGTTCAAAGGAGGAGGCGGTTTCCATGTTGCAGGCGCTCAGCGGGAGACAGCATATGGTTGTTACCGGAATGGCCCTCTTTCTGAATGGGAAAATGCACTGCTTTCATGATTCCAGTATTGTCACATTCCGCGAATTGAGCGCAGAGGCAATTGATCGCTACCTGAGCCTGGTTCATGTCTATGACAAGGCCGGTGCATACGGGATTCAGGAACAGGGTGATATTATCATCGAACAGTATCAGGGATCGTTTGAAAACATTATGGGATTACCTGTTCAACGTTTACGCGTAGAATTAGTCCAATTGGGATGGGTGGATCTTTCCACCATCGATAATTAATGCCTGAACCAGCTACAGTTCAAAAGAAGAAGGAGAAACGGCCCGTCATGAATCCGGTAGTGTCCGAGGACCGTGGGCGTACCCGCGAGGGATTGTTTGCTGCTATTCTTTTGGCGTTTTTCCTCCATTTGCTACTGTTCTGGGCCACTCCCAGGGAGCTTTTTCCGGAACCACCAGAACAGGTCCTGATTCCTCAATCAATTGAGCTTGTTCTGGAAGAAATTCCAGCGAATCCGGAAATGGAGGAAACCTATGTTCGGGCAGCACCGAATGTTGAGGAGTTGGTCCCCGAGGATACGCTCAATATTTCCGATCGGAATCAAAGTGCGGCACAGGAGGAAGCAACTTTGGTCGGGGAGGATAGCACGCCTTACGTGGAGGGCGACCAGCCGGATTCCAATCGTATTGTTCAAGGCAATCCGTTTCAGGAACCCACGCCACCCGCTCCGCCTGCTGCAAGTCCTTCCAGTGGCGCAAGCCCGATCCAGCAACAGGAGGCTGCGCCACGCGAGGTAGTGGTTGCTGTTAATCCTGATTTTATTGAACAGGAGGTAATAGAGGAGGAGGGTGTTGCCAGCATTGAAAAACCGGATGAGGCAGTGGAAATACCAGAGGAACCGACCGAGCCGGAGGAACAAATCCTTGTAACCAGTCAAGCTGATGGCCAGGGCCAGGCGGAAATGACCACTCCTCCGCAAGCCGCCGAAAATCCAACCCCGACCCCGCGTCCGCGTCAACGGGTTGAGCGGGATACTTCCTATGGTCCGATTAAGGACAACCGACAGGGTGTCATTCAGATTGGTCGCCTTGCATTTGATGCGGAGTACTCGGAGTTTGGGGAATATTGGCGACGTGTGGCGGAAATCATTGAAGCCCGGTGGCGGAATCTGGTGTATAACACACGGTCCATTCCGTATGGCGGATATGTGGTGGTTGTCCAGTTTTCGATTACCCGGGATGGACAGATTACAGACGTTAAAACAGCTTATTCCACTGCGGGAAAACTGGCGGAAACAGTTTCCGTTGATGCCATCGTGGGAGAGGCACCATTCTTCGACTGGACACCGGAAATGATTGTCAAGATGGGCGAGAAGGCGGAATGTGCCATCCACTTCTACTACTAATGTGTAATGGAAGTCCCGCTACATCAATCGTGTTCTTTGATCCAGTCCCATGCCTGTGGATTGATGGCCATTGATAAGGCCGAGGGTATCCTTTCCCATCCGAACAAGGGAAAGAGTGGGGGAGCTTCCCTTTTGTCCGCCCAGTACGATCATGAAGAAGAGGCATATGTTGATGGTGGGAACAAATGGTATCTTCTCAACCGACTGGATGCGCCCACTTCCGGTGTAATCCTTCTGGCAACTGACCGCGAAGTGGCATTGGCAGCGAAGGCGGCATTTGCCAATCATTCGGTTAAGAAAAGTTATCTGGCCCTGGTTAAAGGCATACCTGTTCGGAAAAAGGACTGCTGGCGGGATTGTCTTACAGTCGATAGAAAAGGTGGAATGCTCCGTACACGGGTGATTCAAGGAAAAGCAAATAGTGAATCGGCCATCCTTCTGAAGCAACGCGGAGAGGGTCCTCCCGCCAGAGCTTTGATCCAAATGGATCCGGCAACCGGAAGGACACATCAGTTGCGCGTGCAGTGTGCCAGTAGGCGATTACCAATCGCAGGTGACGCTACTTACGGTGACTTTTCGTTTAATAAGGATTTCCGGAAAAAGACGGGGACAAACCGCTTATTCCTTCATAGTTGGAAGACCGGGCTGGAAATATCGATCAGTGGAAAGAAAGTGGTTTTCTCGGCAGAGAGTGCGATTCCAGGTTTTTTTGCCATTGCCCTCCGGTAGGCTCCGTGGCAATCCTCTGCTACTATGATTATTTCAAAAGCACCCACACTCACTGATAAACAACTTGCTGAAGTAGAGTCTGTTGTCGGCGATTTTGGCTGTAATATTCAAGTTATCTACGGGGCCCATAGGAATATCTACGCCATTATCGGTGACGAGCGTAGTGAAACCATGGTCAACCGGCTGCTTGGTCTCGAGTACGTTGCCCGGGTGGATCGAATGGAATCGGTTTATAAGCTGATGGATATCCGTTCCGATCTGGCAAACCATCGGACTCAAGTCGGGAGTGTTACCTTGGGTGAAGAACCTTTGGTCATCGCTGGTCACTGTACAATCGATCCATCCAATACTAATGCTTTTTTAGAGACAGCGCATGGTGTTAAGGAAGCCGGTGCCCAGGCAATTCGCGGAGGCGTGTGGAAACCCAGGACCTCTCCCCATAGCTATCAGGGCAGCTCAAAAATGGTGGATGTCCTTCTGAAAGCCCGGGAGGAAACCGGATTGCCTGTTGTGGCTGAAGTGATGGATGATGCTCAACTGGATGTAGCTTTGGCAGCCAAACTTGATATTCTCCAAATTGGCACGCGCAACGCCTTGAATTACACGTTTCTGGCTCAGGTTGGAAAGAAAACAGCGGAAGCCGGTGTACCTGTTTTGCTTAAAAGAGGCCGTCATATGGGACCAGTGGATGAGTTTATCTCAGCTGCCGAGTACCTGGCAGCGAACGGCAATCCTAATGTCATATTTTGTCCAAGGGGGACCATGCCTGAACTGGATGGTTTCCGGAACCATCCAGACGAGAGCATAACACCGCTCCTTAAGGAAAAATCCTGGGCACCTGTTGTTGTGGATCCGTCTCACTCTGTGGGTCGTGCGAAATATGTACCGCAATGTTCGCTTGCTGCCATTGCTTACGGTGCTGATGGGCTGGTTATCGAATCACACGTGAATCCGATTTCCGGTATTGGAGATGATCCAAAACAGGCGATTACCCCCGAGGTATTGAAGAAATTGATACATGATGTGGGCGTTGTCTGGGGATTACGCTGAGTTGGCGGTTCAACATTCTGTGATTGATTTAAGAAGAAAATATTGGCAACATGCCGATCATCTCCACTGCAAATTGTAAAACGTTAGCCCTCAAAAGGAGTTCAGTATGATACAAACCAGTCGAATATTCACATTATGTCTCTCAATTTTAGTCCTTACGGCGGCAGGATTTGCCCAGGATCGGGGTGATCGGCAAAAGCGCCCGGAAGGAAATCGTCCACAGGAAAATCGCCAGAAAATGTCCGTTGAGGAATGGAAAAAACAGCAGACCGAAAATATTAACAATAAAACCAAGGCGTTCATGAAGAAAATGGGCGACGTGGTTCCTGAGGATAAAATGCCTGCTGTTACGACTTTGGTCCAGCAACACCTTGTTGGTCAGTTGAAGATCCAAATGGTTATGATGGGTGCCCGACAAAAAGCTGAGGGTGATCGTGATGCCATGCGTCAACTTATGACAAAAAACCAGGAACAACTGAAAGAGTTAACCGCAAAGACGGGTGATGCAGCGAAGGAAGTGCTGGATAAAAAAGCTCTTAGAACGTTTAAAAAGAATCTCGATGATTTGAGCCCGCAACGCTCCGGTTCAAGTGGACAAAGCAGTGGTGGCCGTGGCAGCCGTGGCGGCGGCGGCGGCGGTGGCGGTGGAGGTCGTTGATCCGACACTATTTAATCAATTTAATCTACAGAGGAACAGGCACACAGCCTGTTCTTCTTTTTTACAGGAACAGGTTTCTATCGAGTGTCCTGTAATTGATCGCTTCCATTAAATGATGGGATTGGATATCTGCTGAATTGTCCAGATCCGCAATCGTCCGTGACACTTTCAGAATACGGTCATACGCCCGTGCCGACAGGCTCAGTTTTTTCATGGATTGTTGTAATCGATCACCAAGTGAATCGTTCATGGAACAATGCTTGCGGATTTCTGCATGTGACATACAGGCATTCACCTTTGGGGTTCCATCGGTCACATGCCTGAACCGGGTGAGTTGGCGTTCCCTTGCTGCCGCAACACGTTCCCGGATGCTTTGTGAGGACTCCCCGAGATCGGCCTGACGTAGCTCCTCTATGGAGAGTGCAGGTGCTTCGATGTGGATATCAATCCGATCCAGCAAGGGTCCGCTGATTCGGGATCTGTAGCGATGTATTTGGAAGGCCTTGCATTGGCAGGAATGGCCAAGATCACCAAGGTATCCACATGGACAGGGATTCATGGCTGCCACCAACATGAAAGAAGCGGGCAGGGTGATTCGCCCCGCACTGCGGGAAATGGTCACTTCCCCATCTTCCAGTGGCTGACGCATGACCTCCAAAACGCCACGCTTGAATTCAGGCAATTCATCCAGAAAGAGGACGCCATGATGAGCGAGTGAGATTTCCCCCGGACCCGGAATTGTCCCACCACCAATGAGTCCCACATCAGATATTGTGTGATGGGGATTCCTGAATGGCCTGGCAGCGGTCACCGCCTCACCATCAAGGGTTTTTCCGGATGCGGAATATATCCTCAGGATATCCAGGTATTCGTCCTCTTTCAAAGGTGGTAGAATTGTTGGAATGCGTTTGGAAATCATTGATTTTCCGGATCCTGGAGGACCGAGCAAAAGCAGGTTATGGGAGCCAGCTGCGGCTACCTCCACTGATCGGCGTACTGCCTGCTGGCCCTTGACATCGGAGAAATCCACCCCCTTTTTTGACGAGACCAGAATTTTCGACTCAAAGCGATTGATGACGGGTTTAAGTTCAATGCGCCCTTCCAGAAATGCACAGGCTTCATCCAGGCTTTCGATGGCATAGACTTCTAGTTCACTGATCAGGGCAGCTTCCTCGGCTGTCTTGGATGGTAATAGTAAACCC
>JAUVDD010000158.1 GCA_030595525.1 Puniceicoccales bacterium | reverse complement strand
TCTGGACTATGGAGCACCATTGATGTTGATGGGGAAACCGGCTGCTTATCGGATTTCCTATTCCGGTCACCGGTCCGACCGTTTCTACCAAAACGTCCCTCATGACTATGACTCACTTTATGCAGCCGCAAAGATTAAACTCTCCGACAATCACCGCCTCTTTATCGGTGGGGACATCTACGATTTTCGAAGCAGCGAAATTCCAGGAGTGAACCGGCCCACTCAGGAGCTGATTAATACAGGACGTTATGTCATTGGAGAATCCGCCTTGCTGACCGGTTCTGATTGGAACAATACTGTGGTGCGCCCACTTGTAGCTTTCCCGTACAACTTTTCGGTAAATCCTGCGCTGTTCGCTCTGGCGGTGCCAGGGGATGTGGCCCGTCAGAATATTGCCCCGGAATTGCTGGATTCGATGTTGAACTTGAATGACGCAGCTGTGGTTCAAGCCATCTATGCGCCGGTACCAAGGGAATCCGTTCCCGGGTTCGCATCGTGGGGATATGATGCTGCGGTTGAATTTCTTTCGCAGGTGGATGCTGTCACTCAGGACGCGTTTATTTATACTCCGGAGTATTTTTCCACCGGCGGAAGTGTATTGACAGAACAACTACAGAGAAATCGCGTACTCGCTGATCCGAACGATATCGCTGATTCGCGTGACTATATTGCCTTCGCTGATTTAGAGAGTTTGTTGGGGAACGGTGACAAGCTGGTGACGCGCTTCTTTATGGAGCGTCTAACAACTGAAAAGGCATCCACATACGGATTTGCATTTAATTCAGACCAACTGGTTCTGCAGGGCAAGCTGGAGTACCAGCCAACCTTAGCCAATCCCAACCATCGTTTGGTTGCCGGTCTGGATGTGAGGTACACGGATGCCCACGTGTTACAGGATTTTGATGCGGAGCCGTTTAGTCGCCGTGACATCAGCCTTAACACGATTAGTGACAATTCGATTGTTGGAGCAGGAGGTATGATCGATCCTGATGGACTGAACTTCTGGTCCAGCTTCAGTACCGCCAGTTTGGACTCCGAGCTTTTGCAGAGCGCCCTTTATCTGAGTGGCTCCTACGGAATGGGAGAGAGATTTACCCTCCATTATGGTGGTCGACTGGAACAGGCATCCTACAAAGTGTCTTTACCGGAAGAGATCGATAATCCGAATCCCGGATCGGCAGAGTCTATCGCTCGGGAAGATGACGAATTTCTGTGGCAGGTGCATTTGAATCCGCATTTTCAAATATTACCCGGAGTCTACTTGTATGGAGCGCTCCAATTAGGAAAAGCCCTTGCGCCGGGTGATGGAGGAACTGTTTCAGGTTCAGATAGCTTCACTGATGTGGAGTTGTTCGAGGGTGGTGTTAAAGCACAGTTGCTGGATGATCGTCTGTACGCTTCCTTGAGCACTTACCATTGGGATCAGGCAACTTTTTCCACACGGGATGCATCGGCCAGACCACTGCGGGCTAAGGGAGTCGAATTGGAGCTCACATACGCTGCTTCTGACAAATTGACCTTACTCGGCGCCTTTACTGCCCAACGGGTAAATTTACGAAATGATGTTCTTGGCTTTGGGGCCATTCCCCAGACGGAAGAAGGATGGGCACTGAATGCAGGGAAACTGAATGCCACTGGTGGTCGAGCGGCTCCGGATAATCCGGAAATGGTCTTCGCCGGAATGCCGGAAGTGACCGCGAATTTCCATCTTGCCTGGCAGGTTACCGATAACTGGCAATTTTCAGGCGGTCCGATCTGGAGGGACGGATATTACCACGACATGGAACGGGCATTAAGAATTCCGAGTTACATCCTTTGGATGGCACAGGTGAGGTACGATGCCGAGGACTGGTGGGTCCGTCTGCACGTGGAGAATTTGTTCGATGAAGAATATTGGATCGGTCAGGAACCTGTTTTCTCAGCTGGTACTTTGATCCTTCAGGGATCTGGCCGCAGGTGGCAGGTATCGGCCGGGTTACGGTTTTGATCTGGACCAGCCCCGTGGCGTGGCATCAACCTGAAATCAACACTCGACTACGTTTACTGCGAGGCCGCCTTTTGAGGTTTCCTTGTACTTTTGGCGCATGTCTTTTCCGGTTTCCAGCATGGTGCGGATGACGGCATCCAAACTTACCGTGTGGAGCCCGTCTCCGCGGAGGGCGATCCGGGCAGCATTGATTGCTTTGACGGCTCCCATGGCATTGCGCTCGATGCATGGAATCTGGACCAGTCCACCAATGGGATCGCAGGTCAGTCCGAGGTTATGTTCCATGCCAATCTCTGCGGCATTTTCGATTTGCTTGGGTGTGCCGCCCATGATTTCCGCCAACGCGCCTGCCGCCATCGAGCAAGCCACACCAACTTCACCCTGGCATCCTACATCCGCTCCGCTTATCGAAGCGTTTTCCTTGAATAACAATCCGATGGCTCCGGCGGTCAGGAGAAAGTCACGATGCCAGTCGGTTGATCTTGGGGTCATGAAACGATCGCAGTAGTGCATAACTGCCGGGATGATTCCCGCAGCACCATTTGTTGGAGCTGTAACAACCCTGCCACCAGCCGCATTTTGCTCGTTGACAGCAATGGCATAGACATTAACCCAGTCCAGGATGGTCAGCGAATCCCTCAATGCGGATTCGGGCCGGTGACACAACTGCTTGTAAAGCTCGGGTGCTCGCCGGGCGATGTTCAAGTGCCCAGGAAGATGACCTTCCGTATTCAATCCAGCTTGCACACAGTCCTGCATGGCCTGCCAGATTACATCCAGTTGAGTAACTGTTTCGGACCGGCGACGCCAGGTTTTTTCATTATCCAGAACGATGGCAGAAATGGACATGCCGATATCTTCTGCGAGCAACACAAGTTGTTCACCACTCGTGAAAGGATAGGGGACTTGAACGGGATCCGGTAAAGCTGATAGATCATCATCACTGATGATGAATCCACCACCAACCGAGTAGGTGGTCCGGTTTAGTATCTCATTGCCGGAATCATCGTATGCGATCATCCGAATACCGTTTGGATGATGAGGGAGCGTCTTTTCCCGGTTAAAAACAAGATCCTTCTTTACGTTAAAAGTGACAGGGCCTGCCTGAGGAATCAGAATTTCCTTCACCTCTACAACCTGATCATACACCGATTGCATGGTTTCAGGAATGACCGTTTCTGGCTGGTTGCCCATCAGTCCGGAAATAACGGCGAGGTGCGCTCCGTGGCCCTTGCCGGTCAGCCCAAGGGATCCGAACAGCTCCACCTTTACGCGTTTCGGTTCAAGTGTACCAATTTCCCTTGAGAAATCTGCAGCAGCGCGCATGGGACCCACCGTATGGGATGAGGAAGGACCAATGCCGATAGTGTAGAGATCTAGAACACTCAGGTGCATAGATGAGGAAATTATTCACCTGCGGGCAATTGGCAATCTCAGAGGGGGTCTATGTTTACGATACAATGAAAACGTGGGAACCCGTCCTGGAGGTATCGAAGAGTTGGATGAGGGCATCATCAAGGAGGAGCAGGCATCCCCATGAGACGTTTTCAGGGAATTTCCCGGGATGGTTTGTTCCATGAATGTAGATATACCGATCAAACGAATCGATCCCGGTTCCCGAATTCATGCCAGGCTCAAGTCCACGTAGACGAAGGATTCGGGTCGTTACGAAATTCTGTTGTTCCGGGCCAGCATCAGCTCGCTGATGCCAACACTCGTCTGTCGCAACACGTCCCTTGAAAATCATTCCAGCAGGGGAGTCGTGACCAATCTTATGAGAGATCTCGTGAAGACCCGTTGGTGTTCCACGGGAGTCTTGCTGGCAGGAAACAGGGTACTTTCCATACGAAAATGGTAGTGTCAGGATTAACTCATCGCTCTGGTACACATACAGTTTTTTCTCGCCAAGCGCAACGATGAGCACATGGTGCGTTCGTTTTAATCCGTGCCTTTTCAGGCACTTCATATAATCATTATCGTCCTTCACAAAAAATGTCAGTTTCAGTTGGTATAGTTGGTGCGACCGGCGCAGTCGGTCAGGAACTCATTCGTTTGCTGCATGAGCGTGGATTTCCTTTTTCCTCGCTCAAATTATTGGCCTCCGGTCGGTCAGCAGGCAAGGAAATCCGCTACGAGGACAAGACATTCATCGTCGAGGAAGCCTGTCCCGAGGCATTCGATGACTTGGATATCGCCCTCTTTAGCGCAGGTGCCACTATTACAAAAACGCTGGCTCCCGAGGCCGCTAAGCGTGGTTGTGTGGTTGTCGACAACAGCTCCGCATTCCGTATGGACCCAGATGTTCCGCTGGTGGTGCCGGAGATCAACGCAGAGGCTGTGAAGGATCATAAGGGAATCATTGCCAATCCGAATTGCTCAACCGTCATCACATTGATGGGGTTGCAGCCATTGCATGAAGCATTTGGCGTGAAGCGTTTTGTGGCCTGCACCTATCAGGCTGTTTCGGGCAGTGGCGTGGCTGGAATGATTGAGCTGGAAAACCAGGTTAAGGCCTGGTCTGAAGGAACTGTTTCCGAACCGGAGAACTACGCCCATCCCATCGCCTTCAATTTATTTCCTCATGTGGATGTCTTCTTCGATGATGGCTACACCAAGGAAGAGCACAAGATGCTTAATGAGAGCCGCAAGATCATGAGCCTGCCTGGATTGGGTGCTTCAACCACTTGCGTGCGAGTGCCGGTGATGCGTGCGCATGCTATTGCTGTCCATGCTGAGTTTGAACGCCCCGTGGATCTGGAAAAAGCACGTGAAGCGGTTGCAGCATTTCCCGGATC
>JAUVDD010000110.1 GCA_030595525.1 Puniceicoccales bacterium | reverse complement strand
TGATGAAGAATCTTATGATAAATCGGTTTCTTATACTTTGGCGAAGAACCGCTTGGGCATAATTGAGACCCTCTTTGATGTTGTGATTCTGGCCATTGTTCTGTTCTCCGGTTTCCTGCCCTGGCTTTGGAACGGCCTGGGGGCATCGATAGGAACGGGGATATGGGGCCAGGCGGCTTCATTGTTTGTAATTTTTATGGTGCTTTCGTTGCCCGGTTTTCCCTTTGAGTGGTACCATCAGTTCCGACTGGAAGAGCGGTTTGGATTCAACAAAAGCACGGTTAAGTTGTGGATTACCGATAAGGTCAAAGGAATGGTCATTGGGGCAGCAATAGGTGTTCCCATGTTCGCTTTTTTGGTCTGGTTGGTCGGTATTACCCAATTTTGGTGGCTATGGGGATTTGCCAGCTTCCTGGTTTTTCAGCTCATGATGGTGGTGATTTATCCAATGTTCATCATGCCTTTATTTAATAAATTCGAAGAATTGCCCAAAGGTGACTTGCGCAGCCGTTTAATGGCGCTCGGTGACCAGACAGGTTTTCGCGCGCGGACAATCCTGGTCATGGACGGAAGTCGCCGGTCGGGTCACTCTAATGCCTTCTTCACCGGTTTTGGCCGTTTTCGCCGCATTGTATTGTTCGACACGTTGATTGAGCAGATGGAGGAGAGCCAGTTGGCGTCTGTCCTGGCTCATGAAATTGGACATTATAAGCTGGGGCATATTCCCAAAATGCTGATGTTGTCATCGGTTTTTCTTTTCCTGAGCTTTCTCGCGCTTGGCTGGCTCCAGCAAAGCGCATGGTTCGTTGAGGCGTTCGGTTTTGCCAATACCGGTGCCATCGGTCCGGTCGTGCTTTTGTTCGGATTGTTGTCCGGATTGGTGACCTTCTGGACCTCCCCGATGACGAATTCACTTTCCAGAAAGCATGAATACGAGGCCGATAATTTCGCCAAACAGGCAATGGATGATGATCCTCAGCCCATTTTGCAGGCATTGCGTGTGCTTAGTGAGAAAAACCTGAGCAATCTGACACCTCATCCAATTTACAGCGCATTTCATTATTCTCACCCGACATTACTGGAAAGGGAGCGTTCCCTTTCAGGGGAAGCGTGATTCCCAGGCTTATACTATTTCTGTCTTTGTTTTTTCTGACCATTGGAGTAGAGGGTTTCGGGAAAACCTGGAAGGTTGCCACTTGGAATCTACAGAATTATCTAGTCCAGAATAGGTATGAGGATGGGCAGTTTCGGTTTTCCTATCCGATGCCTGAGGATAGAAAAAGGCGTATCAGGATGCTGATCCTTTGGGAACAACCCGATATTTTGTTTCTACAGGAATTGGGGAATGAGGCGTTTCTTCTGGAATTACAAATGGATCTAAAAGCCGAGGGGTTGGAGTATCCGTTTTTTCAGTTTTCAGGAAAACCCGATTCACGGTCAGGACTGGGGTTCCTTTCCCGGACAGCCCCCCTTGAATGCATTTTCCACAACCTTTCTTTGAAGCGTGGACTCCAGGAACTCCGGTTTGAATTGAGTGATTCCCAGTATCGGTTTTTCCATGTTCATTTAAAAAGCCAATACACGGATAATCCCGATGATCCAAAATCATCGCTTGTTAGGGAACAGGAGATTATTGAGCTCGGATCTTTTGTTCGTTCAGTGTGTTCAGCGGATGAATCTTCCCGGATGATTATTACCGGTGACTTTAATACGCCTTTTGATGATCCATTGTTAATTTCCCTCCGGGATTACTTTTTGCCAATTCCATCTTTCGACCAGAACGGTAATCCCAACACATACTTCCACAAATCCGGGAGTAAAGAGATTCTTGATGGGTTTTGGGTTCCTTCCGTGTCGGTTTCCTTGTCCAATACGGCTTCTCGCGTTCTTCCCAGTCCCGATTCATGCCCTTCCGATCATCGAATGGTTGTTTTGCAAATTTAATATTCCATTTTCGACTTGCTTTCTTAGCCCTTAATGACAATTCATTGCCAATAACAATGAAAAGAAAGTGCTTAGGATTGATAGGAAGCATCCTGCTGGCGGGTGTAATGATGAATGGACAAAGTTTATTGGTGGGCTTTGAAGATGTGAGTTTAGGAGCATCAGCAACGGAAGTATACTCAGGGGGAGGGGTTTATCACAACGGATCAGACATGAACGGAGGGTTCACAAGTGAAGGAGTAAATTTCACGAACACGTTCACGGATTGGGGAAGTTTCACCTCCTGGGCGGGCTGGGGATACTCGACGACCTCGGATGTAGTGACAGCGGATTTCGCCAATCAGTATAGTGCCTTTACCGGCAGCGCACTGGCGGGGCAGGTTTACGGAGTAGCATTTGTGGATCCGTACAGCGGATATGACCCGATTTTCATAGATCTTCCGAGTGGATGGGAATCTCCAGAAAACATAGCGGTGACGAATACCACCTACACAGCCCTGACACTCTTGAATGGAAACGGATTTTCAACGGCTTTCGCACAGGGGGATTATTTCAAACTAACGATCCGCGGTTTTGATCAAGGCGGCGCGGAAACAGGATTCATTGACCATTATTTGGCCGATTTTCGCGGGGTAGTGGAGACCCACTATGTTCAAGACAGCTGGGTAGATCTTGATATAACATCCCTCGGTGCAAACGTTGACACCATATCCTTTGAACTGGAATCAACAGATGTCGGTGATTTTGGGATGAACACACCCGCCTACTTTGCAATCGACAACCTGGTACTGGGTGCGACACCAGTTCCGGAGCCGAAAACCATGGCCCTGGTCTTGGGATTTATGTCGTTGGCAATTGCCTATTGGAAGCGACGTTAAACAGCCTTGTATTGTTGATACAGGGAAGCATGCTATTCGGGCATGTCTAAAAATTCTGGTAACAGCAATCCGGAGGAACCCAAACTCGAACCCAAACCCGAGGTGGAAGCCGGCTACGATTTCCCGAAGGACTACGCAGCGACCATGGTTCACTTCTATCGAGGTGAGCTAGGCCGGATGATGGTGTGGAGGCAGAGATTTGATACCACCACACACTGGGCGATTATCGGAATGATGGGGATCGTTTCCTTTGCATGGAATCATTCTGAGAGCAGTAATTTCCTGTTTTTATTCGCCAATTTCATCATCTATTTGCTCCTCACTATTGAGGCCCGGAGATACCGTTTTTATGATGCCTATCGGGCACGGGTCCGCATGTTGGAATCTCATTTTATATTCCCGGTGGTAACGCTTTCCAGTAAGCGACTGGAAGGGAACTGGAGGCGCCAGATGGGCGAAGATCTCATCCTTCCGTCCTATAAAATCACTTTTCTGGAAGCACTTTCCAGACGATTCCGAAGAAACTATGTCTGGATATTCATGATTCTGGGCGGAACATGGGTGATGCATACTCTGGTTGTTCGGGAAGCAACCAATTTGGAAACATTCGTTGCGGAGTTCTGTAAGAACCAGCCGCTACCGGATTATGTGTTTCTGGGATTATTGATAAGTTTCTACGTATATCTGCTGTTCCTGTACCTGTATGGACACTGGAAGCGCACGTCACTGGGGGAATTCCAGAAGCGGCCCTCCGGTGGCAATTGGAATTTATAAACCACCTGATTCATGACCCTTTCCTTTGGTACAATAATCGGAGCTGCCTTACCGGTATTTTTTGTACTGGCGCTTGGATACGGTTTAAGGAGTACGAAGATTCTGACCGAGGAGGCAGATTCTTCGCTAATGAAGCTGGTTATCAGGGTCTTTTATCCCTGCCTGTATCTTGATTATGTAATCGGTAATCCAGCTCTCCAGAATGCGCAGAATCTGATTTCCGCGCCGTTGGTAGGATTCTTTACTGTCGTAGGTGGTTTTCTGGTGGCATTCCTTGGTGGCAAACTTCTCGGGCTCGAAAAAGGAAAAGGCTTGAGAACCTTTTCGTTTGGAAACGGGATTTACAACTATGGCTTCATTCCGATTCCAGTTATCCTCGCACTATTCGATGACCGGGGCACCCTTGGCGTCCTCCTTGTGCACAACGTGGGCATTGAAGTGGCTATCTGGACGATTGGAATCATGCTGTTGGCAGGGGGATTCAAAGGGAAGGCCATCAAGAACATGGTCAATCCGCCCGTTGTTGCGTTGATTCTGGCGCTGTCCATCAACGCGACCGGATTGGATACCCAAATCCCGAACTGGATGAGTCAAACGATATCCATGCTTGCCGCCTGCTGTGTCCCAATGGGGATTCTATTGGCCGGGGCCTTGATTGCGGATCTATTCCAGAAGCAGAAGTTATTTGCCCAACCAAAGGTGATAACCGGTTCTCTTGTTATTAGACTGGGATTACTCCCGTTAGCTTTTCTCGTGGTCGCCGCCTT
Organism: Puniceicoccales bacterium; assembly: GCA_030595525.1. Taxonomy (GTDB): domain Bacteria; phylum Verrucomicrobiota; class Verrucomicrobiia; order Opitutales; family Oceanipulchritudinaceae; genus Oceanipulchritudo. Next base: position 1,641 of record JAUVDD010000110.1, on the reverse strand, counting down.
TATGCCCGGTTTGTCAGTAGAGCTGAAACGGGTGATTTTGATCCAAGCGGCCATGCCGGCGGGAATCATGCCTATTGTTCTGGCACGGCATTATGGTGGTGAAACAGGCGTGGCGATCCGGATTGTGTTGGCAACGACGATTGCCTCAGTTGTCACGATGCCCCTGTGGATTCATCTCGGCATCCGGTTTATCCAATAAAAAGCCCCAACTTTCGTTGAGGCTTTTTTTGGGGGTCTATCTAACAAATCAATCGTAGAAAAGGGTCGACCAGCGACCGCTGGCAATAAGTTCCTTTTTCATTTCCAGCCAGTCTGCTTCAGAGCCGGCAAATTCTTCCATGGTTTTGTCGAGACGAGCCTCGAGACGAGAAAGTCCGGATACATAAATGTGAGTGTTCGGATCCTTGACGAGATCCCAAACCTCTTTGGAGTGCTCCTTCAAGGATTGCTCAACCTGTTCCGGCTCATTGAAATGCGGACGCGAGCTGAGGACTTCAAACGCCTGGAAGGTTTCCTTGTCGTAATAAAGACTGAGGTCTGAGTTCTTATCGTTCATGTAGAGCAGGTCCATGCCTGTCTTGGCGCCGTAGAACAAGCGAACCTTGCCCTTCCACTCCTTGCGCTCATCGTAAATGTGCTTCATGAATGCGCGGAACGGAGCAATGCCTGTACCGACACCAATCATCAGCATGTTGCTGTTGTTGTCCTTCGGTGGCAGGAACTGACGACCGTAAGGGCCGGTCAAGAGGACTGTATCGCCTTGCTTGCAGTCACACAGGAAGTTTGAAGCAACGCCGGGGAAACGCTCACCGCTCACATCGTCAATGTAGAAGCAGCGACGGACACAGAGGGAAATCTCCGCGAGGTTCTGGTTTTCACCCTGACGGGAGCTGGCGATCGAGTAGAGACGCATATGGTACTCGTTACCAAATTCATGTGGTCCCGGAACGAGAACCCCGATGCTTTGGCCTTCCACAAAGTGGAAAGTAGCGTCTGAAATACTCAGGACAATATGACGAACTTCATCTGTGGATTCGTCGGTTATCCGCTCGGACTTAACGATCGTTGCGTGGTAGGGGTGGCTGATATCGTACTCGGTTAGCTTCATGGTTACTATTCCTGAATGATAAGGTTAATTTGTTAAATTGAATTTGGAAATGATTATTCTTGAGGATTTTTATTAATAGCGCGTTTCAGGCTTTGCTTCGGGCAGGTCATCTTATCCTTGCAGAGACAAAATAAGCCACCGCAACCTCCGCCTTCTTCCCGGTTTGGCCCGAATTCCGGATGACGGGCAGCGAACAAGCGGGACAAATGCTGTACCGCAATCCACCCAACCATCAGGCCGAGGATAATAAGGATAGTGATGATGTACTTGAAAAGCATTGTTAATCAGCCTCCGAGGCCGGCGAATCCCATAAAAGCGAGTGAAAGCATGCCACCTAGCATCAGGCTCATGGCGGCACCCATACTGACATCCGGTACGTCAGCAAGTTCCAGTTTTTCCCGCAGACCAGCCATCAGGACCAGCGCCAGAGTGAAACCTGCTCCGGCTCCAAGACTGAAGGCCAGACACTGAACGAAATCGTAACTGCGGTTGGTTTGAAACAGAGCCAAACCAAGAATAGCGCAGTTAGTGGT
>JAUVDD010000246.1 GCA_030595525.1 Puniceicoccales bacterium | reverse complement strand
ATGCCGCAATGACTTACGGTTTGTCGATCAAGGTGAAAGAACGTGATAAGCCCAAGCTTTATGAAGACATTTACGAGGAAATAGCAAAGCGGGATCCTGCTCTGATTATTCCCGTAATTGAGGCAGAGGACAGAACTCAGGAAAAAGCTGATTTCCTTGAAATGTGGTTGAAGGACGCTTGCAAAAATCACCCGGAATCTGTGTTGGACTACGTTAATAACTTTTCGGAATTTGATACCCGGCAAAGTGCGGCGGCTTATGCTATTACGGAGGTGAGTAAAAATGATCCCGAATTAGCAGCATTAAATTATTCTAAACTGATTCACGATCCAGAAACGAAAATCTCCGTTTTGCCAGACATAATCAAAGGATACTACCGAAATTCAGATGACAATACGGTACATCTTGAGCATTGGATGAATAACAATCTCACTACAAGAAGTGAGCAGGATGTAGCTGCTTCCACCATGGTCAGCTTGCTGATTTCTTCCGATATTGATGGGGCTGTGGAATGGTTGAACAAGATCGAGAATGATGCTATTTACCAGTTGGCCGTGCAAGAGATTGAAAAGAAGTATTCCAAAGACAAATTACCGGCTGATCCGAGCCCATGAAGGGATCCATTTGGAGACGAGTAATTAATCTTCCCATTGGCGATTAACAGTTGCAGAGATACCCGTCGGGCATTGCTCTAGCCGAAGTTTATCATGATAATATTTAATTTTTTTGGCATTCCCGTTCGAATTGAGCCATGGTTCTGGTTAACAATGTTCTTTATTGGCGGTGGATTGCATATGACCACCACTCAGGACATCATCAACGTAGCACTATTCATGTTCGCTGGATTGATCTCGATCTTCATTCATGAATTGGGACATGCCATGACCGTTCGCAAATTTGGCCTGCCCACGGTCATCTCTTTGGTCGCCTTCGGAGGAACGGCCAGTTTTCCCGGAGGGATATTGAATCGCCGTCAATCGTTTCTGGTCACGGCCGCGGGACCAGGAATCCAATTCGCGCTCGGGATCCTGGTGATTGCAGTGATCCGTTACTCCCCCATTCCAGAGCATTCACTCTTGCTCGTTTTGTTGTACGATCTGGTCTGGATCAGCATCGTTTGGTCTGTCTTCAATTGCCTTCCCATCTACCCACTTGATGGGGGCCAGATGCTGGCCGCTGTCGTCGGAAATAAAAGATCCAAACTGGTCCACATAACCGGTATGGTCTGTGCCAGCGCAGTTGGCCTCTTACTGTTTCGGTATCTCGGTACCTGGATAATGCCCGCCTTCATGGCCTACTTTGTCTGGATCAATTATCAGGCCCTTCAGCAATCATCGATCCGGCCATCTAATTAATCCTTTGGCGGGGATTTTCTCAGTCTTTCTGGTTCAGAAGTTGGAGAATGTTCAGAGAATGGTCACCGATCCGCTCGATCTGGTTCAAAATCTCGATGTAGAGCATCTCTGACTTGATGTTGGAGGGATCTTTCATTCGGCGCACTGCTTCCTTTCGCAGCTTTTTCCTGGATGTTGCGATCGTTTTTTCCAACTGCAGGGCGATTTCCATATCAGGTGCCTGAACAGAGACATCCAGATGATCAATATAGAAGGTAATGAATTGATCCACAGGCCCGCAAAAATCACGAATGGCATCCTGGGTTGCCGTCGGCATGACCCGGTTTTTTCGATACTTTTGTTTAGCCAACCGTACCAATTGGTAGGCACAGTCACCGGTTTGCTCAAGCTCTGCCACAACGCGCAAGAGTACGGAGACTTTATTTAGCCGCTCATGGCTGAGTTCAGATGATGCGCAAAAGATGAGATATTGAGTTATCTCACTAGCCATCCGATCACTACGATCCTCCAATTCCTTGAGCTCTCGCACATTATCAGTCATATCCGTTTCAGGATTTTCAAAGACTTCATTGAATCCCCGGAACATGGTCCGGGTTAACTCCGCCATGTGACGAACCTCTTGTTCGGCCAAGGCAATGCTTATTTCACCAGTTTTCGGAAGATTGGTGGAGTAGATTTGGAGGTGATCAATATCAACTTCCTTTCCTTTACTGGGCACCATTTTCTTGGCCAATTTAGCCAATTGGGGAACGAAACCGACCAGTAAGCAGATATTGCAGAAATTAAACAGGGTATGAAAAACTGCCAAATGATAAAGGGTATGGGTTGGATCATCCGCTAATCCAGGAGTCAGCCAATCCACCAAATTTGTAAATGGAGCAAACAGGAAGATCATCCAGAGCACCCCTATGAGATTGAATATGAGGTGCGCCCTAGCAGCGCGCTTGGCTGGGACATTGGCGGTCAATGCAGCCAGGTTGGCAGTAATGGTCGTACCTATGTTTTCCCCGAGGACAATCGCCGCAGAGCTCTCGAAATCGATCCATCCCTTGGCGGCAAGAGTCAAGGTGATAGCCCCTGCTACGGAGGAGGATTGCACGACTATGGTTAGAACGACACCGAATGCTATAAACAGGAAGAACGAGCCCATCCCGTGCCCACTCCAGTCGGCCAGAAAGGCGAACATTTCCGAGTTCGAATTCACATCGGGAACGGAATCCTTGAGAAATGAAAGCCCAAGGAACAGAATCCCGAAACCGATCAAAGCCTCGCCGCTGTCCCGCAATTTCGGTGGCTTGCAGAAGATCAGGATGACTCCGATCCCGACACAGGGCAAGGCGATGGCCGAGAGGCTGAACTTGAAACCAACAAATGCCACTATCCAGAATGTCGTGGTTGTTCCCAGGTTGGCTCCCATGATCATTCCAATGGATTCCTTCAAGGTCAGTAACCGGGCGTTGACGAAGCTCACTATCATCACGGTGGATGCGCTTGAGGACTGGACCATCGTGGTGACCAAGGTCCCAGTCATGATGCCTGCAAAACGATTACGAGTCATGTTGCGAATGAGGGCACGTAGTCCCTCACCCGAAACCTTTTGCAGGCCTTGGCTCATCACCTTCATTCCGAAAAGGAAGAGGCCGAGACTGCCGAATATGGCGAATATTGTGGTTATCATAGTGGAGTGCTTACCTGATTTTGTGCTTCAAATGAATGTGCTCAAATCGAATTCGGCAATCAAATAACCTCATGAAAATTTGAAAGATTATATGATTTTTAAGATTCCAGGGATAGGTGAACTAAATTCAGTTTATTGTTCTGATCTTCTGATTTCCAGCTTGCCCAGTCCAATCACCTCATCATCATATTCGTTTCCGTGTCCCCATAGTTCAATGGATAGAACAATGGTTTCCTAAACCGTAGATCTGGGTTCGATCCCCGGTGGGGATACCATGTGAAGTTACTTAAGATACTGTAAATAAGCTAGTTACGAAAATAGCCAAATTCGTTCATACGCCATTCATACAAAAGTGACTCTATTAGGATTTCAAGCTCTACCTCTACCCTAATTTGACCATTCCCGCACCTTGCCCAGACCGTGAACTGGCGAAAATCGAATCAAGAAGAGCTTGCTGGTGAATCTCCTTGTCGGGATTCACAATTCGTCTTGAAGTTGCCCTGCTTTTGTGAGGGAATCGATTCTCCACATACGTAAGACTGTAGATATAAAAATGGTGAGGCTTTGTTTTCAAATGATCGGTTTTTTACTTGCTGCCTCCGGGGCTAT
>JAUVDD010000098.1 GCA_030595525.1 Puniceicoccales bacterium | reverse complement strand
AATATCTCAAGGATATCGGCTGCAACATGGTGCGTCTGCACATTAAGCGAAACCCCTCGCGCTGGTACTACAATTGCGATCGTCTCGGTCTGCTCGTTTGGCAGGACTTCATTTGCAACAAGAACGGCAGGAAGCTGGCCGTCAAGGCCGGCGAGTCCGAGCGTTGGAAAAACGAACAGGTAATGCTGATTGATTCGCTCAACAACCATCCGTCTGTCGTCAAGTGGATTGTCTTCAACGAAGCGTGGGGCCAGCACGACACTGAGAATATCGTAAAGTGGGCTCAGGAGCTGTTGCCAAACCACATTGTTTCCGCCGCCAGTGGCTGGAACGATGTTGATGGGCTGGCACAGATCCGCGACCTGCACGACTACGAACGCTTCCCCTCGATGACACGTCCGGATTTGGAACCGCACCGCGCCGTGGTTCTGGGAGAAACTGGCGGTTTCGGCGTTCCCGTCAATGGCAACAACTGGCTGCCGATGCCGGAACCGAAATTACCGGACAACCCGGATGGTCGAGTGACCGCAAAGGATCGACAAGGTGGCATGAACCCGGTCAATGCCTCCGCTGACAACGATTATATCAGCGATATCAAGCGTCCGGTCTATTCCGTTCCAGGCATGATTCCGCACTACGAACGCTATGTGCAAACGCTGTGGCTGGAACAGTCGTTCGGACTTTCTGGCGCTGTCTATACGCAGTTCACAGACATGCGCCACGAGCAGAACGGGTGGCTTACCTTCGACCGCAAGGTCAGCAAGATTCCCGTCTCAACGATGCACAAAATCCACGGACTGCTTTACACCCCGCCGCCCAAGCGTGAACGTCTTGTTGCGGCCCCGTCAGGGTTCGCGAATTCCACTACGACGTTCAATATAAAGAAGGCACCAAAACGCGCAGCGCTGAATATTGAACTGGCAACGGAAGACCCAGATGTCCAGGGCCTCGGTTTCCTGATGATCTATCTTGATAACAAACTGATCTTCGACGACAAGATGCGGCATAAAAAACCTGAGAGTCGGATTTCTTCGATCATGCTAACTGAGAAACAGACCAAGCTTCTCAAACCCGGGGTTCATGAGTTGCGCGTTAGGGTCGAATCAGGTTTCCCTGTTGCCATGCTCGAGTTGTCGCTCGATGCGGTGAAATAAGGAAGGCGTTCGGCATGCCGGGCACAGAGGGTAGGGACGTTTCGACGAAACGTCCGTCGTGGTAATAAGGATGCGGCGCGATCGTCGATCACGCCCTACCTTTTGGTGTAGACCCCAAGCTGGCCTGCCATTCGCGCTTACGCCAGCAACATATAGACGGGAGTGAGTCGCTCCCCTTGGTTGCAGTTGAATATTAATTGTAACCAAAGTCCGGGAAGAAACGTATCCACATTATAGTAACTAATTTATTAAGTAATTCTTACCCATATGAAACATAACTTCCGCCTGTTTCCATTCGCTATCGTCGGTATCTTAAGCATACCACTTGCTGCATCTGCAGTAACTCACACCCGTGAAATTGACCGGGAATTCAGTGCTTCCGAGTTTGAAAAGTTGGCTGTCCACCTTTCCGCAGGCAGGATCAATGCTGTCACGGGAAATGACTCCATTATTCGAATCGAAATTGACCTTGAAACAAAGGTCGGAAGCGTTTCGGAAGCAGATGAACTTTTTGATAAAACGGAAGTCCTTTTTAATGAATCAGGAAAGGATTTGTCCCTGGTCATCAAGAAGCTCCCAAGAAAGGGCTTTTTTTCCTTCTTCAGCAGAAACCGGAATCGGGTAATTGCCAGTGTGAAGGTATTTGTACCTCGGGATTTTGATTTACATCTCAATACCGGTTCAGGGGGGATTGAGGTTGACGGTCTTCTGGGCAACATCGTCCTCGACACCGGAAGCGGATCCATTCAGGGAAGAAACCTCACAGGCGATATTGTTGCCGATACAGGGAGTGGCCAGATCAGGTTTAGTGATGTTGAGGGCAATTTGGAGGCCGACACAGGCTCAGGCAATATCCAATTAACCGGTATGAATGGTGAGTTTGTTGCTGATACCGGCTCCGGTAGTGTGAATGCTTCAGGGGATATCCATCGGTTCCGGATAGATACCGGTTCTGGATCTATTAAGGTACAGTCCTTTGTAGAAATCAAAGAGGGTTCTACCGCAGATACTGGAAGTGGCGGTATCCGTCTCCAGTTGCCACAGTCTTCCGGCTTTATCCTGGATGCCGATGTCGGGTCAGGTCACATCGATTGCAGTTTTCCGCTACAGGATGTTCAGCAAAAGAAAAATTCCCTCAAGGCTGTCGCCAATGATGGCGGATCGCGTATTCGCTTGGATTCAGGTTCCGGTAGTATTATTGTTCAGCCTAATCCCTGATGGCCCAGTTTTTGGAGGTCCCCAACCAATTGAATTCTTCTATTACTTGGGGAAATGCTGAGTTAAATACTTTTAGAGGGATTTGTATAAAATGCATCCAATGCTTCATAATGAGGACGCTTTTTAAATAATGTGAATCCTTTAGATGGATTGAAGGATCGTTGCATTTTTTTCCAAGTTACGTTTTCCCAGTTATCGTGATTTGTTTCATGCAAATTTGCACCGAGATATATTGCACTATTCCAAGGTGCTATGTGAAAAACACTTCTATTTCTACATCCAACAAACCAAAATAAAGCAAGCAAAGCTATACTTAGTGTCTCAGTGGTTGCCATCTCCATAGACAAAAATGGAATTGAAACGAATTCTCTTCCCACTGCTTCAGTTAGTCCGGTTCCTACAACACCTATTGCAATTGCAGCACCCAATTCTTTGAAGGAATCCGAATCAGTATATAGTTGATTGTCATGTAAATACTGTAGATTAGGAATGTATCTTTTCAGTGTAACGACCGCATCACTTTTAGAACTAATATTTCCTTCAAACGTGACATCCGATTGATTTTCAAACGCCTTTTGTACCTTAACTAGAAGTTGATATGGACTGATCACATTTGATTGAAAAAAAGAAAACAAATCAGGTTCATTACTTTCAAAATGAGATATTAATTCTTTCTTCGCTCGGAATTGCTCAGGTCCTTGTAGCTCTTGTTCTACTTTCAATAACTGATCTACTAAATTACGCCCCAATATTTTAACTTCGCTTGGTCTTGCTGGACAGAGTCTATTATAAGTATTTTTGCTCATTGGTATACTGTGTAAAACAAACTTCTATAAAAATCTGCTTTCGTAACAAATCTGAAACTCCACAACATTTTCAGCTCTAAGCTTTTGCTTTAGTATCATGATTTTTTGCCGTGGGAAAGTAATCCAAATCAGACCAGGTAATTCCCTTGCCTGGGCGGGACTAAAATATCTTTGAGATTGTATAGGAAGTCAAGGCTGCGGCGGACGGAGGCTAACTGGTTCTAACCCCTACGGGATCGGCTGAAGTCCTTCTTAAAATTGCGAAAAAGAGCCCAAAGGCTGTACTTGAAGCGGTGGCGGGATAAACTTGCCTTCCGGGCACAAGAGGGTAGGGGACGTTTCGGACTTCGGCGAGCTCAGTCGAGCCACGAAACGTCCGTCGTAGTAATCATGATGGATTACAGACGTGTAACGCCATGCGGATCCATGTATTTACTGGAAAACAGATAAATTCTGGCGAGGTATTTAAATGCACATTCTGATTGTCAGAAAGAGAAAGATCTTCAATGAACCGATTCCCCGTATTTCTTCTGAATTGCCTACTTGGCCTAACCTTTACTTCGACAATCCTTGGATCATCCTCCGATCCATCGATTCGCGCTGCGATCGTCGGGGACGCGATTCTCAACAACAAAGGTTATGAGCTGCTAGAGACAATGACTACCCGCTACGGGCCTCGCATGGTGGGGACAGCGGGCAACACAGGCTCGATGGATCTGCTCGAGCATGAGCTGCATCAACTTGGTATCGATACCCGGCGCGAACGTTACTCAATTCCTGGCTGGATCCGTGGGAAAGACAGCGTTGCCCTCGTTAGCCCACCCGCTCGTCCATTACGGGCGGTAGCTCTGGGTTACGTCGCACAACATGAACCAATTGAGGCCGGTGTCGCTTTGGTCGATTCTGTCGATTTCGACAAATTGGAAGTTCAGGCTCTTCGTGGCAAGATCGCCCTCTTTGTTCCGAACCTTCGTTTCAGTCCGGCCGACTACAATCGTCTTGAGGAAGAGTTTGGAATCATTGGCGGGCTTCGGATCAATCGGGTGAATGGTGGGCAACTGCTCGCACGCTCGGCAAGCCATATCGGCATTCCGCCACCATTTCCGATTTATTCAATAACGGTCGAGGAAGGGGGTTGGATACGGCGCCAATTGGAAGAAGGGATGCCCGTGCTTATCCGCATGGAGACGCGATCTAAACCTACACCGATGACAATCGAAAATCTCGTGGCTGTTCTACCTGGACGTTCCGAAAAGATCGTTGTGATTGGTGGTCATTTTGACTCCTGGGACCTGGGGCAGGGTGCGATTGATAATGGTCTTGGAGTCGCCCAACTCTTTGATATTGCGCGGTTGCTTAAGACCCACCATGCGAAGAATGAACACACAGTGGAGATTGTATGGTTTAACGCGGAAGAGTGGGGGCTTTGGGGCTCAAGAGATTATGTCGAGCGTCACGATCTCGCGCCAGTCCGAAACATGCTCAATCTCGATATGGTTGGCGAACCGATCGCGATCAATGCGATGGGTTTCGACGAGTTGGTGCCATTCCTTGAAGAGTATTCAAAAAGTCTTGGTGCCTGGAATTTTAATGCGAAAGTCGCGAACAAGCCTTGGCTTGGCAGCGACCACCATCCGTTCATCCTAAAAGGCGTCCCTGCAATCACCTTCAATGCACCCGTTGATCCGGATGATGTTCGTTTCTACCACGATTTTGGAGACAGTTTCGAAAAGGTGGATCCTGAAATGCTGGCTCGCGCAACTGCCATAGTGGCCTTGCTGACCTACGATCTGGCGAATGAAACGGATATGCCTCTTCAGCACCTCAACGACCAGGATACGGCCGAACTATTTCGCAAAGCCGGTCTGGAGAAGAGTATGCGCGCTGCTGGCCAGTGGCCTTTTGGAGATAAACCAGAGGAAGAAAAATAGGACGTTTGGGCCTGTGGGTTAATTCGGAATCTCGATGGGGGATTTCCAGGAAAACTGAATCGTCGCCCGGTTAACCTCCTGGTTGGGATATTTCCGGTTTTGATGCCCAATTGTGATTTTTAAAGATTTAGCCTGACTAAATGTTCACTGGGAATTAGTGTCCGATCTATTCACTACAATCCAATCCGTACACTAAAAATGAAACAATACACTCTGTTTACCTTGCTGCTCTTCCTGGTGGTATCTGCTTTCGCTGAAAAAACGCGGCCAAACATTCTCATGATTGCTATCGACGATCTCAATGACTGGGTCGGCGTGTATGGTGGTCATCCACAGGCACAGACTCCGCACATTGACCGTCTGGCCGAAACTTCCATGGTGTTCCGCAACGCAAGCTGTGCCGGACCGGTCTGTGGGCCATCCAGATCGGCTTTGTTGTCAGGATTTATGCCCTCGACCACAGGTGTCTACGGCAACAGTAACAACATGCTGAATTCGGAAATTGTACAGACCCATGCCACGCTTCCGGAATACTTCTCCAAGAATGGATACACGACTATTTCCAGCGGAAAGATATTCCATAAGCACAATACACAAAACGGTCAGGATCATGGCCATTGGGCATATGATGTATGGGAAAAGGAGACCGGTGGAGGCGGTTTGATAGAGGAAACCTTCTATTCCCGTGATGAGGGAATCATCGCCGGTAAGAAACTGAAGAATCCCAAATACAACGAGCGGGGTGGTTCGCCCTTTGCATGGGGTGCGACAGAGGAGGGAAAGGAATTTACCAAGGATTATCGCACAGCAAAGTGGTTTGAAAAACAGCTGGAGAATGATCACGACAAACCCTTTTTCATGTTGATGGGGATTTCAAAGCCGCATTTGACGTGGGTTGTCCCACAGGAATATTTTGACAGATACGATCTGGAAACGCTGAAGGTACCGGAATATCGTCTGGATGACCTGGATGACATCGTCGATGACAAAGGGAAACCCATGTTTAAGCCGCATTCGGACTTCCTTTGGGTGGAGCATTATGGGTTGCACAAGGAGGCAGTGCGCGCCTACCTTGCAGCAACTAGCTATGCTGATGATTGCGTGGGCGTTGTTCTGGATGCCCTTAAGAAAAGCAAGTACGCGGACAACACGATAGTCATGCTTTGGGGAGACCACGGATGGCATTTGGGAGAAAAACTGAAATTCCGCAAAGCTGCCCTGTGGAGGGAATCCACTCAATTGCCTTTAATCGTCTACCTGCCAGAAATGGATAAACAACAGGATTGCTATCGCAATGTGAACCTGATCGATCTGTATCCGACATTGATTGAATTGTGTGGTCTTCCGGAAAAAGAACTGGATGGAAAATCCTTCAAGCCGCTGCTCGGGAATCC
>JAUVDD010000343.1 GCA_030595525.1 Puniceicoccales bacterium | reverse complement strand
CGTTTGCCTGACTTGTTGCCGCTATCGCGATTAAAGGGTGCAACCCCGACGAGGGCCGCGAGCTGATTGCGGTTGATTCTGGTGATCTCGGGAAGGTAAGCGAGTATGGACGCCGTGGTAACCGGGCCTACCCCCTTAATGGATTGGATGATCTGAGCCCCTTCGCGCAGAGACGGTGAGTCCTGGATGAGTTTTTGGATGCGCTCATCCATCCTTTGGAGCTTTACCTTTAAGGATCGGATGGAAGCGCGGATATCGGCAAGGATCCACTTTGGACTGTTTTGAAGACGGTTCTTTTCCTCGGCCAACATGCCGCTGAGCTGGCTGCGCCGATCTAGCAATGCAGCGAGTTGCTTTTGTTCGTGAGAGGGTGCAGGGATAGGCTGAAGCTTCTTTTCCTGAGCAAAGCGCAGGATCATGCGGGCATCAATGCGGTCGGTCTTGGCCTTGATCCCCTCGCTGCGGGCAAACGCGCGAACGCGTCCGGGATTGATACGTGCGCAAAGAACATTGGCCTCATGCAATGCATCCAGAAGCTTGCGTTCATAGCCTCCGGTCGCTTCCAGGACAACCACCATGTCCGGATCCGACTGGGCCTCTTTGATGATTTGTTTGATTGCTTTGCTATTGTAATCGAGCTCTTCGCTGCGCTCGATGGTCAGGGTTTCCAGACTCTGGGAGGAGATATCAACGGCGAAGTAGGTGTATGTTTTATTGTTCATAATGATTCTCTGGCTTGTATAGGTGAGCTCGCATGCTTTAAGATGGGCCTCTATCAACTGTTTGAGATTAAGCCAGGACCCCCGGGGGATCGGTGCTAATTTATGAGCTCGAGGTGATCTCGGACTCAAGCCCCAGATTGATCTCACCCGAGGGATCACCAGATCCAGTTGGTTGGGTCTGGTGGTTCCTGGCGCTTCCCACTTTGGACATGGAAAGGATTTTTTCAAAACCTTCCTCCGACGGGCTATATTGCCCATTCTCGGAAGGTTGCTCTTACTCATAGTCTCAAACCTACAAGCCCCAGATTGAGCCCGCGAAGCCCCGCGGATGCGGGGCGGAGAGGGGGATATCTGGGGAAACCAATCCATAATAAAACGACGATCCCGGCAGGGATCGCACATCCGGAATCAGCAAAATTCCCTTGGTGACTTTACAGGGAACAGAGATGTGTTTAAATTGGACCCATGGAATTAGATGCAAGCAGACGTACATTTCCCCCGTTTTCACTTAAGCGTCTCATGGAGACGTGTTTCGACAAGGGCTCTGGTGAGCGCTTGTGTATATTGATCGACCTACCGGATCCAACCGAGATCAAGGATTTCGCATTCCTCGATAACCATCGCTTGTCCATTCAGAATTACGGATACAAGGTATTCTATCAGAGTTTCAAAAACGGAGGCCTTGATGAAATGAACTACACCGATGGAGCGATTTACGCCTATCACGAAACCGGTGGCAGCAATCTCGATATGCGGGATGAATGTTATGATACCAATGGTAACTTGTTGAGTCTGGATAAGGATATTTATTCGAACTATGGAATCATCCTTGTTGTATCCACATTCTCGGCCACAGCGCCCCTGACCGCCAAGGCCAAGGAGTTTGGATTTCGTGGAGCAACCCTCCATGGATTGAACCAGATCATCGTCGATACCGGATTGAGCGTGGATTATAATGATGTCAGCGATGAGGCGGAAAAAATACGCCTGGGACTGACAAAGGCAGACTACTTTGAAATTGATTTTGAAGTTGAGGGAGTGAAGACCACCCTGAAGTTAATCACGGATGGCCAGGAGGCACAAAAGAGTCACGGTCTTTGTCCGCGAGGTAAGCCCGATGTGGCAAACCTGCCTGCCGGCGAAGTGTACTTTGTTCCGGAGGGTGCAGAAGGACAATTCCCATTCAAGTATGATGAGGAGACACTCGGACTGCTCACAGTAGAGGATGGCAAGATTGTCAGTAGCCGCCTGATTTATGGGGACTATGATCACATCGAGGAACACAACGCCAAGTTGAAGGATGATCCAATGATCGGGGCCATCGGCGAACTCGGATTTGGGACGCAGGTACTTCCGTTCAGTGGGCGCGATATTCAGGATGAAAAAATCCTTGGAACGATCCATGTGGCAACCGGCCGCGATGACCACCTGGGTGGCAAAATCACTCCGGATATGTTCAAGGAACACGCCAATTCATCCCACGATGATGTCCTTTATGCTCCGCATAAGACGCCGGAGGTACGCGTCCCCGAGGTCCGCATGATCAAGGACGGTGAAATAACCATCCTGATGGCAAGTTATCGTCCTGGAAAATTCATGGTAGATTTGCTGAATGCTTAGTAGAATCTGCTGATGTCCAGAGTGGGTGACTATTCAGGCACTTTCTTTGTGTACCAGTAAAGGAATTGTTAAGGGAAGAGATTGTATCCATATCGACTATACGGAGGTGCTACTTGACCCATAAGGTGAAGTGAACAACTCTTTCTAGTATGATTAGTGTAATTTCTGGAACAAATCGAGATGGCAGTATTGGGCTGAAGGTGGCCAAGCATGTAGTTGAGATGTACCGCAAGCTGGACCAGGAGGTTGAGCTGCTAGATCTGAATGGCATGCCGGCGGAAGCCTTCGAACCGGGTGCATTTGCCGAAAAACCAGATGCCTTGAAAGATGGATTTATCGACAAGGTTCTGGCATCGGATGGGCTGGTGGTTATTGTTCCCGAATACAACGGGAGCTATCCTGGCATTCTGAAGCATTTTATTGATTTGCTGCCGTTCCCGGACAGTTTTGACGGCCGCCCAGTGGCCTTTATTGGCCTGGCAGGTGGCTATTATGGAGGAGCAAGAGCCGTTGAGCAGTTGCAAATGGTTTTCGCTTACCGGAATGCTTTTTTATTTAACCGGAGGGTTTTTATTCCAAATTCCTACACGGTCCTGGATGACGACGGGGAATTCAAGGATCCCGATTT
>JAUVDD010000376.1 GCA_030595525.1 Puniceicoccales bacterium | reverse complement strand
GGGAAGAGTGGATGGTGTTGCGAGGAGCTTCCCTGAGGAATCTCAAGAATCTGACCGTTCACATTCCAAAGGAAAAACTTGTGATGGTCTGCGGCATCTCCGGTGCAGGAAAATCCACCTTGATTCGTGATCTTCTGATGCCATGTGTGAAATCTGCTATCAAAGATGGGAATCCCCTGTTAAAAGGCAGCAAAAGGGATGGATTCTCAGCTTTGCTTGGAGCTCACACATTCAGAACCGTGATCGAAGTGGACCAGTCACCAATCGGCAAAACTCCCCGTTCCACACCTGCCACTTATATCGGCGCATTCGACCAAATAAGAAAGTTCTTCGCCTACACCCCTGAGGCCCGGTTACATGGACATACGCCCGGTACCTTTTCATTCAATACAAAGGACGGTCGATGCGAAACCTGCAAAGGAGCCGGGCGCATCAAGCTGGAAATGAGTTTCATGCCGGACACATATGTGCCTTGCGAGGACTGCAATGGCCGGCGCTATGGCCCGGAATTAAACGAGATCACTTGGAACGGGGCAACCATTGCCGACGTTCTCGACATGACTTTCGAGGAAGCGGCCCGATTCTTCTCTTTCGACAGCCGCTTGGGGGCGCTTCTCGACTTGATGGTACAAACCGGTCTCGGTTACCTGTCCCTCGGTCAGAGCTCCCCCACTCTTTCCGGTGGTGAAGCCCAACGACTCAAATTAGTTAGTGAACTGGCAAAGGGCCTACCGACTTTGCAAGAACGCAGGACAGCCACTATCCAAAAGAACCTCTATATCCTGGAAGAGCCGACAATAGGGCTGCATATGCACGATTGCGAACGACTGATTCTTCTCCTTCACCGGTTAGTTGATCAGGGACACACAGTTATCGTTATTGAACACAATCTCGATCTGGTGGCAGAAGGTGACTACATCATTGAAGTGGGACCGGAAGGTGGTGATTCCGGTGGTCAAATCCTCCACCAGGGAACCTTAGCGAAGCTTCTCACCTCTAATAATTCACCTACTGCTCCTTTTCTTAACACTATTGTTTCTTAAATTATCTTGATTACTAAGATTCAGAGACTACAAAGGTATCAATAGGATATTTAATATCCTTAATTGTAAATTTTACTACTTTTTACTGTAATCATGACTAAATCAATTTTTGTCGGAAACATCCCTTATGGAGCTATGGAGAGGGAAATTAAAGAATTCTTCTCTGTCTGTGGTCAGGTCCATGAGGTGCGTTTCGTAATGGACTTCCGTAGGGGACGTTTCCGCGGATTTGGATTTGTGACCATGGAAGAAGCCGATGCTGACAAGGCACTGATCGATATGGACGGTGCGGAATTCCAAGGCCGCCCTTTGAAGGTGACAAAAGCGCAGGCCAAGAATGTGCAAGAAAAGCAAAGCGCCTAACGCGCTTCCATCTGATCGATCAAGCAAAGGCCGTATCCCGGCCAATTGTGCCTTTCAGCAGGTCAAGATAATCGTCGGCCTCACAAGTAGCGATTCTTCCCTTGATGGATTCCTTTAATTCCTCGATTCCCCCAAACTGAAGCCCGTAGGTATTCAAGTATACCATTACCTTGTTCCAGTGCTGGATATCGACCTGCTGCTTGCTGGCTAATCTTGCTGCATACCAATCGCTTTTGAAAATCGTATCCGCGGAAAACAGGTCACGGATTTCAGGATAATCAAGGTTCTTTCCTTCGAAGTGGCCATCACGCATGATGTGAAGCAATGCCTTCATCGGAGGACAGGCCAATTCGATACTGCCATCTTTAAAGTAGTTTTCGGCCACTCCCCTGTGTGTACTTAAGACGTTGTCCAGCCCATCCGCGAAAATCTCCATACTCTGCAATTCCGGTTTGAGCATGGCTTCAGTAAAGAGCACTTCAGGACTCGAAAAGATTCTCCCAAGGAAGAAGTTCACAAAAGCCTGGTTGATTCGATATCCCAGCAATCCTGTAGGCAATCTCTTACCCTCAAATTCATAATCAGGAACGCGTTCCAGAAAACCGTTCTCAATTAGCCACTGCGGATCCCTTTCAAACCGGCGCATGCGACACCAGATCTCGGGAACAAGCAGACTAATGTCATGGTCTACCCGGAATTCCGGACCAACATAACCAGCGGCTGTAATGAAGGGATTCAAGCCTGTCAGGACGGCCGATACCAAGGCATTATTCAGGTCTGTTATCGGCAGCAATGCATTAAACGGTGCCTTTGTCAGGGCACCTTCAGAACCGGCACCCGTAGTCGATGGGCTCTTGCCTGTCATGCTTGAAGTAAACTCCATGAAAGCCTCAGGTAGTGGCAGCAGATGGATTGGATTAAATACTGCCAGGGAACGGATCGGTCCTTCTGGAGGATTATTCCGACGACCGGGAAGGAATCCATTTACCGGATACACAACTGCATCATCTTCCTTTAATTCCCTTTTTAATCGAACTCCCATTTCAGCAACATAACTGCTCTTCGGATTCTCCAAAGTTCCCACGTTTTGCAGGTATCGTGGGTTTTTGGTAGGCTTTCCATCAACAATTCGTGGATTCGATGAAGAGACAACAAAGTCAGGATTCTCGTTCTCTGGATCAATGAATCCTTCCAGCAAATCTTTCATCGGGGAAGTGAAGTAATCAAACCGGACCGCATCATCGATCATCTCCTGGACCTCTTGCTTCGTCAGGGGTGCGTAATTCGAGAAGAAATTCATTGGCTTGGACATATCTTTTTCGGACTGCTTGTCGTAGCCACGCACAATTGCGTCATCCGGTCGCTGAAACAGTCGATATTCACAATTCCGGACTATCTTCGCGGCTCTACCCC
>JAUVDD010000272.1 GCA_030595525.1 Puniceicoccales bacterium | reverse complement strand
GAGAATGTTACCGACAAGTTGATCCTCTTTCCGGATGGCATCGTAATGCTGGGCAACTACTCCCCTGTAAACCTCATTATCCGGATAGTCGGCCGGTACAGTAATCTCTTCTGGAGATGTTCTCGGAAGATCACCCATTTTGCTCGTATTTGTCTTCCCTCCACCCGTCTGGATTTGCCCGAAGAAGGGTTGATTGTCCTTCAGCTTGGAGAATCCTTCATCGATCAGGAGACTCCCCCTGGCAGCCGTAAAGCTGTAGGTCGCATCTTCGTTCCATATGTAATTGTAGTCAGTTTTACCCGCATTGAAGGTATAGTATCCGTTCTCCTTCATGATCTGCGGAAGAAGCTTAACTCCATCAGGAAGGAGAATCTGGTTCTCCTTGCTCCGGGACGAACGGTGCTCATGGGAATTAATGCGAATCGAATTCTGCCCTGCCATCAGAGCTGAGCGCATTGCGGAGCAAACCGGTGCGGGGACATAGGCCCGGTTAAACATCACGCCTTTTTGTGCTATTGAATCAATATTCGGTGTGTGCCCCTTATTCACCTGGTCACCATAACATTCCATCCACGGGCTGGTGTCCTCTGCCAGTATCCAGATGATGTTGGGTTGGGCTGATTTCGAAATGGCAACATTGAATGCAGAGAGGATCAGCGCGGTGCAGATGAGGGTATATTTGTTTTTTACCATGGGTTAGGATAATTGAGCTGTGAGAATAGGGAGGACACGAATAGGAATAATATTTCGGATTTGATAAGAAATCAGGTACAAAAGGTTTTCAATCCTCTAATAATTTCATATAAGAAAACTTGAAATCTTTCTGTATGAAAAAGCTATTCCTAATCATCTTCGCAATGTCTTTAACATCCTCCTTCTCCCAAGCTGATTGGATTGATCCCTTGAACGAGAACCTGTCGCAGCGCGATGCCCGTATGGAATGGTGGCATGACGCCAAGTTCGGCATGTTCATCCACTGGGGGGTCTATTCCGTTCCCGCAGGCACCTACAAGGGAGAACAGATCAGCGGTATCGGTGAATGGATCATGCGTAATGCGGAGATCCCAGTCGCCGAATACCGGGATTACGCGAAGGAATTCAATCCGGTGAATTACGATCCGGACGCATGGGTGCGAATGGCAAAACGGGCTGGAATGAAGTACATCATCATCACGTCCAAGCACCATGACGGGTTCGCATTGTATGATTCAAAGGTCAGCAACTGGGATGTTGTTGATGCCACTCCGTACGGGAAGGACCTGCTGCGTCCACTGGAGGAAGCCTGCATCCGCCACGGAATCAAGCTGGGATTCTATTACTCGCAGGCACAGGACTGGGTCCATCCAGGTGGCGCCAAGGCGCGCATGGAGGAAGGAACTGGATGGGACGAGTCGCACATTGGTGACTTCGATCGATATTTGCATGAAATTGCCTATCCACAGGTTAAGGAAATCCTTAGCGACTATGAACTCGATGTGCTTTGGTGGGACACGCCTCATTGGATGACCAAGGAGCGGGCTGATCTCCTGCGCAGACTGATCAAGCTGCGTCCCGGACTGATCACCAACAACCGGCTCGGCGGCGACTATCAGGGTGACATGTCCACTCCCGAGCAAAAAGTCCCCGCAACTGGCCTCGATTTTGACTGGGAATCCTGTATGACCATGAACAACACATGGGGATTTAAAAGTTATGACGACGACTGGAAAAGCGCTCAAACCCTTATCCGCCACCTTATCGACATCGCCAGCAAAGGCGGCAATTTTCTCCTGAATGTGGGACCCACTTCGCTAGGTGAAATTCCGCAACCATCAATTGAGCGGTTGGAATCAATTGGCAAATGGATGGATAAGAACAGCGAGTCAATTTACGGCACGTCAGCCAGTCCGTTCAGGAAACTGCCATGGGGACGGTGCACCCAGAAGGAGGGCAAATTATACCTCCACGTTTTCGACTGGCCGGAGGAAGGATTCATCCGAATCCCAGGACTGCGCAACAAAGTGACCAAGGCTTATACTCTGGCTGATAAAAAGAGACTTAAAATCCGGCATAATGGTACAGAATGGTATTTGCGACTGCCTCTGAAAAGTCCTGATCCGATCGCTTCAGTAATCGTACTGGAGATCAATGGTACGCCCGAGGTGGATCCGCTTTATCCGAGTAACGAATGGGACGGAAAAATCCCTTTGAATCCCGACATGTGTGACATCGAGCAACACGGTTATGGAGATAAGATGCAGATTACTGATGATAATGGTACTGAGTACATACGGAACTGGAATACCAATCGGGCTCACCTATCCTGGGATTTCATGAATACCAATGGTGGCAAGTATCGTCTCATGGCGGAAATAAGATCCAATGATCTGGCTGCCAGTGAGATCCAGCTCCAGATTCAATTAAATGATAATCGGGAAAAACCAGTCCGTCTCGAAACCATTCAACTCGGTGATTGGAGTCTGGGTATCCTTGGAGAGCTGGATATTCCACGTGGTATCAATTCCATTCAGCTATACAGGAGGCCAATGGGTGAAAAATACCCAAAACTGGAGCTCAAGAACATCAGGCTGGTGCCAGTAAAGTGACGTTTTTGGCACCTATTCCAGATTGCTCAGGGAGGATTTTTTCTCGCATTACCTGGAATTCACGATTTTCCTGATCGGGATGAAAAAACTTACTACCCTACTACTCGCCTTACTGTTCACCAACCTGCTGATTGCAGCTGGCCCATCAAAGGCTAGCGTCGATGAAGCCAATTTCTTTGCCGCAGAAGCAAAAAAGGAATTCAGCCTTTCTGACGCAGACACCGCCAAGGTTTTACAAATGAAATTGGATGGTGCGTTAGCCTACGGAAAGCAGGTTTATCAAGCAAGAAAAGCAGGCGATGATGCCAAAGCTGATGCTGCCGCGAAAAAGATCAGCCAATCCCAGATGAAGCAGTTTTGCGAAATTGCCGGCTGCAAGCCCAATGATTACTGGCCATTCGCCAAAAAGACCAAGGCACAATACACAGCCAAGAAAAAGAAATAGGTCTCGTTACTTAATCACATAGCGTTGACCGCGCTTTGTGCGGAATGAAACGATTCCATTCTTATCCTTTTTGAGTTTAACCGGCTTGCCGTCACAGGTCACTGTGCGATCAGTTTTCATACTGATACGGCATTGGTTTCCATTCGTTGACAGGATTTCAGCACTGGCCAACTTTCCATTGTTCCACGCCACATCCACTTCAAAACCACCCCGGGCACAGAGTCCTTTAACGCTGCCCACTTGCCATGCTTTCGGCAGGGCCGGAAGCAACTCAATGGCACCGGCGTGCGATTGAAGCAGCATTTCCACCATCCCTGACGTTCCTCCAAAGTTCCCATCAATCTGGAACGGTGGATGGTTATCAAACAAGTTCGGAAGGGTGGACTTTGCCAACAGGGCCTCCAGATTTTCCAGACA
>JAUVDD010000383.1 GCA_030595525.1 Puniceicoccales bacterium | reverse complement strand
TTTATAACAATCCCTGCTGGGATTTTCAGAAATCACCGAGGAGTTGAAAATCCCAAATTCCTTAAGTTAATTGCACGAATACGGGATCAGTGCGGGACTCACCTCACAGCCGCTGCCTAAACTTTGTCTTCAATTGAACTTTCTCACCGAGAGTTGGTTTCTCTTCAGATGTCGACGTAACAATAATCTTCAGGCTGTTCTTACCTTTTCGAATAACCTCAGTCACATCCAATTCATAAGGCGGCATCCAGAGCGTATCGTATGTGTGGTCGTTCAAGGTGACTTTAGCCATCACCCGTACAGAACCCAGATCCAGGATTACTCGTTGATCGCTTCCAAATCTGTTTTGCAATTCGAAATTCGTTTCCTTCAAAACAGAAAAACCGTCCCTGTCCCGAATCGTTGTATCCCATTTCCCGTCAATGGGAATAGACTGCGGATCACCAGTAATCGAAACATTCCTTTTGCTTCCATCGCTCAATTTAACTTCAAGCAAGCCCGACGAAGTTGTTTCGGCCACAATGTGTCCAGATTCGTTACGATAAAGATCCAGTTCAACAGGACTCCTGTTGGATGAGATAACCGAGGGTTGCTTTTGATCTTCACGAAACAAAACAAAGAATGAATCGGCTTTATCGAGAACGTTGATACGAATCCGCACGCCATCATCCGTATTCTTGTAGCGGACCAGATCCCTGATCTCTCCCGTGACTGGATTGAACAGCTCCGGTACCTTTCCATGTACACGGAAAGTGGCTTCGAAGGTGCCAGTCTTTTCAAAGTTGGACAACAGATAAGCCATTCCATTCTCCAGGCGTCTCGCTTTCCACCTGATGGAACAACTCAAATCAGAAACTACCGGATCGACTTTCAAGTCCTGTAGTGAAGTTTCCGATACAGGAACCGAATGCACTACCCTGCCCCCTTGAGAGATTAATTTGTCCAGTCTATCCTTAACCTCCGAACGCATATATCCGGATTGCGGCATTGCCAGGATTTCCCATCGTGCAGCAATGCGATCGGGATCATGCTCATCAAAAACCACCCATTCACCGTTCACTACTTCAAGCTTTCTCAAAATGGCATCGGATCCCATGTAGTCGAAATCGTAACCCTCCGGCACAGGATCGGCGGGTCCGGTCATCTGTGGAGCAAAGTCGCCGATGTAGACTGCCACATCTGCCGATGGCTCACCCTGCTGCAGCATGTAATGCATTCTCTGGAGATAAGTCACCCAATCACGGGATTCATTGAACCAGGGCGTATTCCGGTTAAAAGCCGTTCCAAATGGCGGATTCCTTCCCGGCACGCCATCCTTCGGTTGCTGTGCATACACATGTAAAACGAAGTGGTTGATTCCTTCACAAAACATCTCCTCACCACGGGCCTTGATCAAATAGGGATGGTGATTGTAATCATTACGACTGGTGTAGGCTTCGGCATAAACGCGCTGTTTCCCGTAAATATGCCCACTTGAGCTCGCTGCCCGACACTCGATTGTGCCCAAATCATTAGGATTGTTGGTCCAGAATTCCCCGCCGATTTCGTCCGTGTAAGCACCATATACGGTAAAATCCCCTGCAAATCCCCAGTGGCCGTAATTCTCACACCAAAGGGTCAGCCCTTGGATTTTGGCACAATCCCGCAAACCACCGACATAATTCTCAGCAATCATATCAGCCACCGAGCGCCGCAAATCCCAGAGGAACTGATCTGAGACCTTGGCACTGTCCACAACCCGACCGGTCATAACCGGTAGAAGCGCAATCGGATCATAATCATTGCGCCGGGCAAACTCATCGGCAAATCCATCGGTCCAATTCTGGGAACCCACCTCATAACTATCAATCGTAATTCCACGAAAGGCAGATCGTTCCTCCGCGGACATCTCCTTCAGCAGTTTGCCGAACATCGAATTGAAATGATGCTCCGTGTGCTGACGGCTCATCTTGTCACATTCCAGTCCGGTGGCTTCAGGTGGTGCAGGATGGTTTTCCACTCCGGTGGTGACCATTCCAAAATACAGGACGGTCCATTCACCTTTTGGAAGCGTACATGACAAATAACCCTTCTCGTTCAGTTTATCTGTCAGGTTCAGGATGGAATCCTGTGGGACAACTCCAACTGAATCACCCGGTTCTATCGTATCTGCAAAAAGGTAGGATTCCCATGTCGGACTGGGTGTCGGGTGCATTCGACCCATTTGTTTTTCGATCGCCTGTTCCACTTTTGGCAAAGACGACAAAACCACCTTGCTGATGCCGACCATCTGACTCATTTCCAACACGTAGGATTTAGCAGGAACTTCCTCCAAACTGTAGAATTCCGGAGCAAAAGGAAGAAAGGAAGTACCGGCATTACGGCCCGTAATGGTTTCACTAATCTCGCGAACCAGCTTCCGACTCCCGTCGGATTGAACAGCGAACAAGTTTCCTATCAACGTGTAATTATCCTCAACCGGCGTAAACGCCAGACTGCGGGCAACAAATTTTGAAGAATGACTGAATTCGATAGTGCCAACCTTACAGGGCTTTTCTAAAGTGACTCCACTGATGCGGGGAATTGCCAGCACAGCGATATCCTGGCTGGACTGAATATCTTCATCACGAACTTGTTTGGAGAACTTACCGCCGCTTACTTCAAACTCATTCCAGCTGACACGCCGCATCGACTGTTCTGGAGCAATCCATGGTCCACCCGACTGGCTCCAGCCAGGGCCGTTGAAAAGCATGAGCTCGACGGAGAGACGATTTGCTTCCCTGAAGGCATGATGTGTCAGCTCATACCACT